>JAAZEK010000158.1 GCA_012512335.1 Clostridiales bacterium
TAGATAACGATTAAGCTGTATAGCAATGAAACTAAGACGAAAATAAACCTATGAAACTTAACTGTATAATTTCGTTTAGCAAGAGCAGCGACTGTCAAACCCACGGCTGCTGTCATTCGAGCTGCAATCCAATAAGAAGCAGCTGTGGATACTGAGGAATTAGAAAGAAAGCCAGGCATACCTTTATATGTAAGGGCGTGCATGGAATCCAGCAAGCCTACTGCTAAAAATGTTATCAAAAATATAGTGGTTCTTAGGTTTTTATTTCTCTGCATTGTATAGAAGGAAATGAAAAAAATACAGAAGGACATAACTATACTAAGACCTTCCAAGCCTATGTGCCAGTTCAAAAATTCGTCTATACGATAAAAACGGTAGATATAAACATCATACCATTGAACTGTAGCATATAAAATTATAGAAAACAGGAGTACAGCAAGAAATATTTTAATATCTTTTTTAAACCTATTAACCCCCATAGCCTTGCCTCCGGTATCTTAATGCCTACCAATATTTACTTAATCATAACACAAATCTACACTAATTTACAAACTATTTTTCCAATTATCGACATAAGTTCTCGAAATTTAAAGAAAAACCTCTTTTTTGGTCTCACCCTCTACCTTTCCAACCCCGTACCCAAGAGAAAAGCTTTGCATCATACTACCTGCAATTAGCCTCATCAGCATCTGCTTCTCTTCCATAGTCAAGCCTATGTCTCCAACTAAAATAAACTCTCCTGCCTTCTCCTGTGCAATCAACTGGATAGCTTCCTTAGTTCCTGTATACTGATCGTCCAGCTTTAAATTGGCCTCAAGAGTATAACCCTTGATTAAGTCACCTGTTTTCATCTTTACACACCTTTATGGAATATTGTTACATAAAAGGTTTCCCCTAATCATAACATTTTATACTGTAGGATGTGTATAGACGCTATCTCAAAGGAAAAAGTGCTCTATCAGGATAGATGCTGGTATCACTAGGGTATTATAGGCGGAATGTGACAAAATAGAATACTCTAAGCCTTTCTTGTAGTTCATCCATCCGAACAAAATTCCTGCAGGTAAAATCTGTACAATCTTGATCCAGTCAGATGTAACAACACCCGCATGAGCCATAGCAAAGATTAGAGAAGTAATTCCAATGTTTATAACAACAGCAGCTTTACTTTTACCAAACCATCTAGCAAGAAGACCCATTGCAAAGTGCCTGTATAGAATTTCTTCTGTTATAGGTGCCAATATAGATGCTGTAAAAAAGATATACACATATACCATCAGACCTTCTCCTTCAGGAGAAGAAGCTAGGGCCAATTCCGTAGGTTCAGTTGGCATCAGCCCAAACCAGACAAAAGACCATATTATAAGTATGGGTATAGGAAGTAAAATATACTTCCAATTTATAGGTGTACGCTCATCTTTATTTGAGTCAAGAATTTTACTGCCAGGAAGCCCACTTATATGAGATAAGCCTTGGCCAGCTCGTAGATACAGAATAGTAGTAAAGAAAGTAATTATTGCTGATATTATATTAACCACTAGATTATAGGTGGAATTCAAATCGTAGCTTTCTGTTTTGGGAAATACTATTAGATAGCGCATCATAAGGGCATTCCCTATACTAGCAATAGATATTAATACTGAAATGAGTAGAACTTTTTTACTTGCAGGCTTTGTAATCTCTCTAGCCTCTACAAAAAAATAAACCATTGCCAAAACGAAGAAAGCAAGGTTAAACAATAAATTTAATAGCAATAATATAAGAAAGTCTAAGTCAAACATAAACATGCCTCCATATTCAAACTCTATCTGTGAACAGCAACCTCTAGTCTAATATATTCGATATACTACTGCCACCTTCCTGCATGAACTTTAAAATTTTGGCATAATAAAAAGACACCACAAGGTGCCTTCTTAAATGCTAGCTTCTATTCTTCAACAAAATTATTTTCAATAAGCTTTCCAATCTTATATAAGGCTGTAATTTCATCGGGACCATCTACCTGCACTGTAATGCGCGTGCCCTTAAAAATACCTAAAGCAAGTACAGATAATAAGCTTTTTGCATTACCTATTTTCTCATCCCGGATGATGTGGACATCTGATACAAATCCTCCTGCCGTTTTAATCAGCCTGGCTGCAGGTCTGGCGTGTAAGCCAGCATCATTATTTATAATAAATTCCTTCTCAACCATTTGTTTCCCCTTCCTCCACCTAACTTATCTTATACAGCCTTTTACCCTTTGAGGTGTTTTCGCGATAAAATGATTAGGTACATTGTACATGAAAATTATTAAAAGGGCAAGTTTTAACTTGACATTTCTTTATGCTTTAGGTCATAATGATGATTAACGGTGATGATAGAAGAGTATTTCAATTCCGCTAAAATCAAGCCGGGAAACTTAGCCCGGTTTTTTTATATCATTTTTTTGAAAGGAGACTGGATAATGACAGTCGAAAACAAGATGGATAAGCTGGTCGCCCTTTGTAAGAACAGAGGCTTTATTTTCCCTGGATCTGATATTTATGGTGGTTTAGCAAACAGCTGGGATTACGGCCCTCTTGGAGTTGAATTTAAGAACAATGTAAAAAAAGCATGGTGGAAGAAATTCATACAGGAAAGTCCTTACAATGTGGGCATGGATGCTGCTATTCTTATGAACCCACGAACCTGGGAAGTCTCGGGTCATGTAGGAAGCTTCAACGATCCACTAATGGACTGCAAGGAATGTAAGACTCGTTTTCGTGCAGATAAGCTTATCGAGGACTATTATAGTGAACAAGGCCAGGAAGTAGATGGTGTAGACGGATGGTCTCACGACAAGATGGAATCCTTTATTAGTGAAAACAAGCTTAGCTGTCCAGATTGCGGAAAATCAAATTTCACTAGCATTCGTCAGTTCAACCTAATGTTCAAAACATTCCAAGGTGTTACTGAGGATTCTCAATCCCAATTGTATTTGCGCCCGGAAACAGCTCAGGGCATTTTTGTTAACTTTAAAAATGTAATGCGCTCTTCCCGAAAGAAAATACCCTTTGGTATTGGACAAGTCGGAAAATCATTCAGGAATGAAATTACCCCAGGAAACTTCATCTTCCGTACCAGAGAGTTTGAGCAAATGGAGCTTGAGTTTTTCTGTAAACCGGGTGAAGATATGGAATGGTTTGATTACTGGAGAGAATATTGTAAAAACTGGTTACTGTCCTTGGGCATTGCAGAAGAAAATATCAAGATGCGTGATCACGAGAAAGAAGAGCTTTCTCACTATAGCAAGGCCACTACTGATATCGATTACCTCTTCCCCTTCGGTTGGGGCGAGCTATGGGGAATCGCAAATCGAACTGATTATGACTTGAAGCAACATGCTGAGCATTCTGGTGAAAACTTCAACTATATGGACCCTACCACTAATGAGCAATATATTCCTTATTGCGTTGAACCCTCTTTAGGTGCAGATCGTGTTGTTCTGGCCTTCCTAAGTGAAGCGTATACAGAAGAGGAATTAGACAAGGGCGACAGCCGAGTGGTTATGAAGTTACATCCAGCTCTTGCCCCATTCAAAGCTGCAATTTTGCCCCTTAGCAAAAAGTTAAAGGAGCCAGCTGAAGAATTGTATAGCAAGCTTGCAGGCAAATTCAATATTGACTATGACGAAACTGGCAGCATCGGAAAACGCTATCGCAGAGAAGATGAAATCGGAACACCTTATTGTATTACTGTGGATTTCGATACATTGGAAGATAAAGCAGTTACAGTCAGAGATCGTGACACCATGGAACAGGTTCGTATACCTATTGATGAGCTGGAAGCTTATCTAAGTGAAAAGATAGAGTTTTAATATAAGTTAAACTTTAAGAATAGATAAAAAACCAACAGGGAAGTAACCTTAATAAGGATACTTCCCTGTTGGTTTTTCCTCTGTCCAAATGCTTTGTTACAGTTCACATAAAAATAATAAATCATATGGAAGAAGCCTTTGCAGGAACGATTATAAATCTTAGCGAATATCAGTAGAAAATGCGTTAAGCACCTTTCACTGTCTGAACAAAGTGAGTTTGGAAGGTGTAGTATTTTCAGCTGAGATGAGCTCTAGATTGATTCGTGATGGCAACAGCGACTGGAATATATTTATTATTTTGATTTTCCAGTGAACTGTAACGATACTTTTGGTCTTAGAGCTTTAAACTTCCGAGATAGCTTCTGTAGGGCAGCATTCTATGGCTTCATGTACTGAGTCCTCTAGCTCCTGTGGCACCTCTTCTTCAATAGCCTCAGCCTTTTCGTCATCGTTCCAGAAGAACACTTCCTCACAAATGCTTATACATAGCCCACAGCTTATGCATAAATCTTGGTCAACATATGCCTTCACAACCCACGCCTCCTTTATTTCATATAATCCTATATTACCCAAGGGTAATATTAGCTAAACAATCTGCAAAAAACTTTTAACCCTGCCATATAAGACATCATCAACTTCTACTTCCATTTGAATTCCTGTCTCTATAAATTCCTCTGACAAAATATTGGCTTCTTCATGGAGCATGGAGCGGATATTTCCTTGATCATAGGGAACTAAAAGATGGATATGATGAATTTTCCTAGGAAGATTCTCTTGTATGAGCTTCAATAGCTCTTCCATTCCATCGCCCTTTAAGGCGGAAATCATTACATTAGGCCTATCATTTGGTAGCAGAGATGTATCCTTAACAGTATCTATCTTATTGTAAACTGTTATCATGTTTTTGTTTGCATTTAAGTCGGAAAGAACCTTCGTGACTACCGCCATCTGCTCCATCAAGGTCTCTGAGCCTCCATCCACCACATGAAGTATCAAATCCGCTTCTACAATTTCCTCCAAGGTAGAATGGAAAGCTTCTACCAAGTCATGAGGTAATTTATCTATAAATCCAACTGTATCTATCAGCAATATGGTTTGCCCATCTGGCAGTACAATTCCCCTGGATACTGGGTCTAGAGTAGCAAATAGCTTATCCTCTACAAATACGTCACTTCCACTAAGGGCATTCATCAAAGTGCTTTTACCCGCATTAGTGTAGCCAGCCAATGCACAAATAGGATATCCTTCTCGTTCACGTTTTTTACGAAGGGCAACTCTTCGATCCTTTACCTTACCCAGCTCATTCTCAATTTCGTTAATTCTGCGATGGATATGCCTGCGATCCGTTTCCAGCTTCTTTTCGCCAGGACCTCTAGTTCCGATTCCTCCACCTAGTCTGGAGAGGGCGATTCCCATTCCCATCAATCGAGGTAAACGATACTTTAATTGAGCAAGCTCTACCTGTAGTTTTCCTTCCCTGGATACTGCACGTTTGGAGAAGATATCAAGAATCAAGGCAGTTCTGTCAATTACCTTGACTCCTAGAATCTGTTCCAGATTTTTCATCTGAGCAGCTGACAGCTCATCATCAGCAATTATCAAATTGGCATTTAGTGATTGGCATACTAATGCTAGCTCTTCTGCTTTTCCCCGTCCGATATAGGTTCCTGGGTCGGGAGATTTCCTGCTTTGAGTAGTTTTGAGTAAAATCTTGGCTCCAGCGGTGTTTGCCAGCTCCTCAAGCTCGTCTACCGATCGCATTCCCTCTCCTCTGTCGTCTAAGCCTATGAGGATAGCACGCTCTTCTTCATCTTCTTGAATATTCACCGCACTGGGTAGACCAATCAATGTATCTAGGCGACGAATCTCCCGATTCAAATCCTCACTACACAGCTCTGCCATAGTCAACGGACCATAAATTGTATAAGACTCCGAAACTTCTGGAGGAGCTAAAAATGCTGTGTAAGCATTAACAAACTTTCCATCCTGTACACCAATAGCGGTCATAGCATCAAAACGAAGAGTCTGGAGAGAATTTAAGTCTACACTGGACAGCTGACCATTTCCTCCTGGATGTGTATGTATACATCGTATTCCACTTAGACGAACACTACTGCGCCTAAGATTCATATTAGGCAGAGAAACTTGCCCAACCTCTCCAACAGATACATCCATAACCTGTCCTCTGCGATTTAGATAAACCGATATTTCCCGATTTGTCTGCCCGGTAAGCTGGCACAATAATATTATTATCTCTTCAGAGAGAAAATCCTCCCTCTCTATGGGCAATTCAAAA
>JAAZEK010000159.1 GCA_012512335.1 Clostridiales bacterium
ATCTATACTTGAGGTAGTTGAAAAAGCTTAAGGGTTTCATAAAATGATTTCAGTGAATAGATGGTAATACATAACAGGATCTCTTGACTTTAGCTTTGAGGGGTTTAAAGATGGAGGGTATGCAATGATACTTCAACGCACTATCAAACCAACTATTACACCATTTGAATTGAACAAAGATGATACGTTACTTCTCACTCTTTCTGGTGGGAATACATGGCAGATGAAGCTGATAGACGCGACCGCTGAGGTCCTGGAGCGAGGTGATTACCTCCACACTGACCTTGGCCATGATGGTGGCGATATTATTTCCTATGGCTTTGACGCGAGAGTGTTGATTAACGGCTGCGAGTATACTATGCATCGCGAAGTTGCATCGGATAATACCTTCTATAAACCTTGGGAAATCGACGGTGTGCGCATCTGGTTTGACGCCGCATCATGTGCATTCCGTGACAAGGGCGGATTCATGGCTGAAAAGGACTGGAGAAGTGGGGTAATATGTTGTCCTACGAAACTAACCCGTTGGGCAGTACAAGAATCTGGAATGAATATTTGCCCCGAACCTTTACATGAATGGTATCCTAACCCCTCAGGAAAGTTACATATAAGTGATTGTTATATTGGAAATGACTGTTGGATGGGGCCATACAATGGCGGTGCTGCACATGGTGGTCTAGATATAAATATGCCTGCTGGTACCATACTAACTGCGCCATTTGATATGGATGAACAGTTTTTATACAACAGCCTGGCTATAGGTGACAAAAATAATCGGTGGACGGGTATACGTAAATGGCCTGATGGTTCCATATGGGTAGTGCGCACAAATCACTTGATTAATATGTTAGTGCCACAATATGAGCCACTAAAACGTGGCACAGCTTATGCCACTACTGCAGGTACATTTGTAGGACTGCGTGAACACACTCATTTTGTCTGGCGTGTTTACGAACAAAGCGGAGCATACTTTCTGGATCCGTGGATTCTGATGCATGAGATATGGGAACAAAGGGATAGAACTTTTATTACTGTACACAGTGTCAGTTAGAAAATAACAAGAACGCTTGTTCTTTTGTGTGAGATATAGTATAATTAGTATAGAGTTTATAAATGCTCAAGGAATAGGAAAAGTTATAACTAGCAATCTAAATAAATTACTAAAATGCTAAAATCTATCTGGTTATGATTATAGTTATTATTGGTATTAGACATCGCAAAGGAGGTAAGGTGGATTGACTGCGAAAATATTACAACCAACATATAAACGGCAACGTTTTTTGTTGTCATTTATCCGCCAAATGCAAAGCGGTGTGTCCTTCACTGATCTACAAAAGCTTGTTTTTCTATACACAATGAAAGAGGGTTTAGATTTTTACGATTTTGTACCATATAAATATGGCTCTTATTCATTTCAACTTGCTGAGGATGTGGATATCCTTCAACGAGATGATTTTTTATTAACTAAAGGGTCACGTATTAGAGCTATTGGTGAATACCCATATAAAGTGCTATATGCAATTGTATCTGAACGCGGCGATAACCTAATTAGAAAAGCTTATCGTGAATATCCCTATTATGCTATTAACAGTGAGATAATAAAACGTCTATTTAATGATGAGGAAGCTGAATATTTTAAGCAACAGAAACAGCATTATACAAAGACAGGTAAGGCATTGTTCACGGTTGGTTATGAAGGGAAAAGCGTTGAAGCTTTCATAAATATATTAATCAAAAATGATGTTAGACTATTATGTGATGTTCGAAAGAATCCGCTTAGTCGAAAGTTTGGATTTTCGAAGAGAATGCTAGAACATATTACACAGACTATCGGCATTAAGTATATTCATATTCCAGAACTTGGCATAGAATCTAATAAGCGCCGTTCACTTGATACCAAAGAGGATTATCAAAATCTGTTTAGTGAATATGAGAAATCTCTACCTAATAACAATCGACAACTGGAATGGTTATATGAACAGTTAAACGCTGATAACCGCATTGCCCTAATGTGTTATGAAAAGAAATCAACGATGTGTCATAGACATCTTATCAGAGAGTATCTAACTCAGCACTATGAAATAAGAGGAGTAGACTTGTGATGCATGAGAAGAAACGGATTTTTATTGTTGTAAAGACTTATCCAACAATCTCAAAAACATATGCTGAGTTAGTATGTACTGCTGGAGTTCTAGAAGATGGCTCTTGGATTCGTCTTTATCCAGTTCCTTTTAGGAAGCTAGAGTTAGAGCAGAAGTACAAAAAATATACATGGATACAGATCGAAGCTGAACGTAATACTGATGATTTTCGTCCAGAAACATATCGTCCCTATGATTTTTCTAAAATAATAATTGAACCTAGGGGTTCAAAGGTTGACTGGGATGAACGCCGAAGAATAATTTTCAATAATAAAAAAGTTTATACCAATCTACAAGAACTGATAGATAAAGCTAAATTAGATAATACATCACTTGCGGTGTTCAAACCGACTAAGATTCTTAATTTTATAATTGAATCCACGGAGCCTGACTGGAACCTGGATAAGCTAGAAAGTTTAAAGAACCTATCAAATCAAATGAATTTATTTCAAACAGCAGAAGAAATAGCAGAAGAATTTAAAGTATTACCGAAAGTACCATTTAAATTTTCATACAGATTTGAAGATGACACTGGAAGACAAAGCAAGTTGATGATAGAGGATTGGGAAATAGGTGCTCTATACTTTAACTGCTTATACAGAGCAAATGGCAATAAAGAAATAGCAATTACCAAGGTTAAGGAAAAATTCTTTGATGAGTTCTTGGAGAAGGATCTTCATTTCTTTCTTGGAACTACAAAGAAGTTTCATAATATTGCACCTAACCCATTCATAATAATTGGCACATTCTATCCGCCAAAGCCTTCTCCAATTCAACAAATGAATATGTTTAATTAATTTAATCCTCCTTTCTAAGCTGAAAGAAGTCTTTTTTTAACACATTATATTTATCATTAAGAAAATTGGTATAGGTCCAGCTACTTTGTAATAGGTTTACCAGATTACTTGGACCATTCAAACAGTAGGTTGGAAAGGGTAGGCCAGATTAAACCAATCAATATTCCTCCACTTACACCTAGTTGATTTTTACAAGAACTATTCCATTATTGCTTGTTTTAGCAAATGAAATTCACGGGTATGTACATCAAAGGAAATGTTTTAATAAATTATTTAATTTTCCATGCAATAAAACAAGAATCTCGTGCATTAACATAATAGAAGGAGCAAGATAATACCACCGAGCAAAAAAAGAGAGTGCTTCTAACGGTGGAGAATTGAAGAATAGTGAAAAGTAGAAGGGAGCTGTGTTGCACATGGGCACACAAAACAAGAAAAAACACAACCGGATCAGACCATTTACTACAATA
>JAAZEK010000160.1 GCA_012512335.1 Clostridiales bacterium
CTATACATATAGCGATTGATTATGGTTTCATCTCTGCGCTTTGGCTTTTCTCGCATGTATTCAGCCAGAGGAGGCTCACCCGCAAAGGCAAGTCCAGCTAATGTGTCCATTACAATATTGATCCAAAGCATTTGTATAATGGTTACAGGTTCTTCGATACCTATGAAAGGACCAATAATGGATATAGCAACTGCGCTGAGATTAATCGTAAGCTGTAAAATAATAAATTTACGTATGCTCTTAAAAATGGTACGACCATATAATATTGCATTTCCGATAGACGTAAAATTATTGTCCAGGATTACAATATCACCAGCTTCCTTGGCAACCTCCGTACCACTGCCCATTGCAAAGCCAACATCTGCTTTTTTCAATGCAGGCGCATCATTGATACCGTCGCCTGTCATACCAACTACTAGCCCCATCTTCTGCGCTATGTTTACCAATCGACTTTTATCTGAGGGTAGGGCTCTGGCCACAACTCTTAGATTCTTCAAACATTTTCTTACTTCATCGTCACTCATTGCATTTAGTTCAGCACTAGTATAAACTTCTCCGTCCCTTTCATGATCATCAATTAGACCTGCTTCTTTAGCAATTGCCACAGCCGTTTCCTTGTTGTCTCCTGTTATCATGACCACTTGAATACCAGCATTAGTAACATCCCTAACCGCTTGTCTCGCTTCACTGCGTATATCATCTTTAATGCAAACAAGACCAATAAGTGTAAGATTACTAAGCTCATTATCCCTGGTTATAAGGCTGTTACTGGTACATATCGCAAGAAGCCTGATAGACTGTTTCGCCATTTTATTCATGTAAGATGTCAATCTATATGTGTTGAATATAGGGGTTTTATTCCCTTTCTTATCATAGGCAAATTTACAGTGGGGCAATAATTTTTCTGGAGCGCCTTTTATAAGAAATCTGTGCTTCCCTCCATCAATCTGAGCAGAGGAAAACTTATTATTAGAGTCAAAGGGGATACTTCTAACAATATTTGAATGAGGAATATTTCTTGCATCAGTTTTTATGAATTCCATAAGAGCTCGATCTGTTGCATTTCCACCAATTACAGAGCTTCTACCTGATTGTTTACCTATCTGAGATCCACTATTATAATAGCATCCAGTTAGAAAAATATCATATAAGTCCTTCTGCTTTCTTAGCTCATCAGGCTTGTATTCATTGCCTGAGCCATCTATAAAGCCTGTCACAGACAATTTTCCCTTGGTCAGTGTCCCTGTTTTATCCGTAAAAAGGATATTAAGACTTCCTGATGTCTCAATCCCCACCAGCTTTCTAACCAATACATTATCCTTCAACATACGGTTCATGTTAGACGACAAGACAACAGTAATCATCATGGGAAGACCTTCTGGTACAGCCATTACCAGCACTGTAATAGCCAAGGTAACTGTTCGAAACAAATCTTTAAAGAACAAGGCCTTGTCCGAAAAATATTGTGAAATTAAAACGGAATTAAAATGATTTGCCCAAACTATATCATAAAATAGATTGGCAATTATGACTATTCCTGCTGCAATGTAGCCAATATTACAGATAGTAGTTGCTAGGTTTCTTAACTTGAGCTTCAGAGGGCTTTCTATTGTTTCTTCCTGTATTTCAATAGCAAGCTTGCCATAAAAAGTCTTTTCTCCGACGGATTCTATGCGCATTACACCTTCGCCTGAAGCAATAACACTTCCCCTGAACAGCTTGTCCCTTGCTAAGAAATCCCCTGGAGCGCTGTGCTGGTCTATCATTCCATCCAATGGATGTTTTTGTGCTTCCTTGGACTCACCATTAAGTGCAGACTGGTCAACGCTAAGAGAACCAGAAATTATGACTCCGTCTGCAGGAAGCCTTTCTCCTGGCTGTAAAAGCACCAGATCACCAACTACAACATCAGTTACGGGTATTTCATATACCCCATCTGCCCGTCTTACTCTGCAGTTAATCCTAGCAGCATCCTCCTGTAGCTTCTCAAATGCTGATTCACTGCCATATTCAGACAAGGTAGATACAAAAGTAGCTAATAAAATAGCTACTCCTATACCTACAATTTCAAACCAGTTTATGTTTCGTATCATTAAAAGGATATTGATTGCCAAAGCAACCAAGAGGATTTTTATGATAGGATCCCCAAAGCTCTCTAGAAGCTTCTTAAAAAAGCTGTTGCTGTGATGTCTAATAAGCTCGTTACTGCCATGCCGATTACGTGACTGCTCTACCTCTTGCTGAGTTAGACCTAAGTCACTGGTGTATTCCCTACGATCATTTACAGTATCCCTACGGTTATCCACAATATTTCTAAGCTTGTTCATCATATATTCATCCTCCGATTAAGTTGTTCAGAAGATTATTATGCAGACAAGCTATGAAATATGATTATAGATAGATTTTGCTTTTCAAACAATTAATAATTAACACCTTGTTTTAGGAAGTCTCCACTTCTTAACTCCTTGAATGCCAAGTTAAGCTCCTCTTTTGTATTCATTACGATTGGACCACCCCAGGAAATTGGCTCTTCAAGTTTTTCTGAGCTCAGAAATAAAATTTGAGCCTCCTCATCTAAGGCTTCTAGATCTAATGAAGTGCCCTCTGTTAGCTTAACTGCTGTTTTCACCTTAACTAGCTCACCTGCTACCTTTGCATCGCCTAACAGCAAAAACACCATTACAGATTTATTTTCTTCCATCTCTACGGTGAATTTAGTGTTCGGATCTAGCCTAATGTGATAATAATCAAGAGGCTGGTATTTTGGTTTGAAGCCAGTATGGCCTTTATAATTTCCACTGATTAGCCTTAAGGTACCACCTTCAATAGAAATTTCTTCAATGTCATCTTTGCCTATGTTGTAATATGCTGGCGGAGCCATCTTATCCTTAGCAGACATGTTTAACCAAAGTTGAACTCCCAGCATTCTCTCAGAAGCAGGTAAATTTTCTTCGTGCATTATGCCTGACCCAGCTGTCATCCATTGAACTTCCCCATCTGTGATAGCATCTTCATTTCCTAAGCTGTCCTTATGTACCATATTTCCTCTTACAATAAGGCTGATAGTCTCAATCCCTCTGTGAGGATGAAGTGGGAAACCAGCTGTATAATCATCTGGATTTACACTGTCAAAAGAGTCCAACATTAAAATTGGATCATAGGTTTCCACTGTCGTATTTCCTAAAACTCTGACTAGGCTTACACCTGCACCATCTGTAGTTCTAAAGCCTGTAACCTTTTCTCTTATTGTTCTTTTCATGTTAAATAACGCCTCCTCAGTATTATGTTGGTTCTTGTGTTCTCATTTAGTTCTAGACCGATACACTTGTATTATGATGTGACTTAACGTACCAAACTATTGACCCCAATTAGGTATATACCCTGAATTTCGATTATATAATCAATGTTTATGTAGTGAACAGTGATGAAGGTTCGCTAGCCTTTTTAGTATCTCCTCATCTGCTGGGCAGAAATCATATTCTGGTATTTCCTCGGGAGTAATCCATTTTAGGTCATTATGTTCTATCAACTTAGGTATACCTTCCGTAATTGTTGCATTGTACAATGTTAGGTGCACTTTTATATCCGGATATTCGTGTACAACATCCATGAACACATCACCTACTGATAAGCTTATAGCTAGCTCCTCCATGCATTCACGGATTAGTGCTTGCTCTTTAGTTTCACCGTGTTCCACTTTTCCACCAACAAACTCCCATAGTAATCCACGGGCTTTGTGTGCGGGTCGCTGGCATATTAAAAACTTATCTTCATCCCATACTAGAGCTGCTACTACTTCTACCATTACTTATATCATCCTTCGTATTAGTGCACCGCCGTTATTTTTTAACCATTCTTTATGAACCTTATAGTCGGGTAATACCCGCTCTACCTCATTCCAGAAATTCGCTGAATGATTAAGCTCTAAAAGATGGCATAGCTCATGAACAATCACATAGTCCATTATCTCGGGAGGTGTAAGCATTAATAAACAATTGAAGTTAAGATTGCCCTTACCTGAACAACTGCCCCACCTTGTGCGTTGATTTCTTATCGTTATTTTACCATAGTCTACCCCAACTATTGGAGCGTAGTGTGCCACTCTTCCTGGAATTACCTTAAGTGCCTTGTCTGCAAGCTCACGAATTTCTTCCATAGTAAGCTTTTTTATATTTTTTTCTTCTTGCTCACGCA
>JAAZEK010000161.1 GCA_012512335.1 Clostridiales bacterium
GAATACATTGGACATATCCATGTTGGTGATGTACCTGGCCGCAAACAGCCTGGCACAGGTGAAATTAATTATAAGAATGTGTGTAAGGCTATTCGAGAAGTAGGGTTTGAAGGTTTTGTAGTATTTGAGTGTGGACTAACAGAGGACGTGGAAATTGCCGTTCCAAAAATGTGGGCTCTGTTGGAAGATTGAGTAAGTACAAGGTATTAATTATAAATATGTATAAGTAACAATGAAGGTAGGTAACCAAATGAGTACTGTAAGAGAGTTTAATGCAGATAATTTACTAGTCAAAATTTATGATTCCCGTGATGCAATGGGACAAGATGCAGCAGTAGAAGTTATTGCTAAAATCAAAGAACTACTATCCAAAAAAGAGGAGATTAGCATGATATTTGCTGCAGCTCCATCTCAGAATGAATTTCTAGCATCCTTAGTAGCAGATAAGAATATTGATTGGAATAGAGTAGTCGCTTTCCATATGGATGAATACATAGGAATAGATAGTGATGCACCCCAAGCTTTTGGGAACTTCCTGCGGGCAAGAATCTTTGACAAGGTTCCTTTTAAAGCAGTTCATTATATAGATGGCAATGCAGAGGATATTGAAGCAGAAGCTGACAGATACGCCCAGCTATTGAAAAATACGACTATAGATATAATTTGTATGGGAATTGGTGAAAACGGCCATATAGCTTTCAATGATCCGCCAGTTGCAGATTTTAAAGATTCCAAACTGGTTAAAGTAGTAGAATTGGATGATGCATGTAAGAACCAACAAGTAAATGATGGAGCCTTTGCTTCGGTAGACTTGGTACCTACCCATGCATTAACCTTGACTATTCCTGCTTTAATGTCCGGAGAAAACCTGTTCTGTATGGTGCCTGCTATAACCAAGGCTCCAGCAGTAAAGAATACTGTTTATGGCGAAATTTCTGAAGCTTGCCCTGCTTCTATTCTAAGAACCCACGAGAATGCCATATTGTATTTAGATCCAGATAGCAGCTCGATGCTGTAGGCACTGTTGCGGGATAAATTATATGCAGGGGCGGACGACTATGTCCGCCCTAATTTTATTCTATGTTCGGCTTTGTCTTGTCTTGCTTTCTGTATATTTTCATCATTTAAGTTCTTCGGTACTACTTTTCTTCTTAGCTGGTATATGTTCGTCATCATATTCAACCCACTCATAACTAACATTTTTACTTGTACCTTGGAACACTGTTTTGTTCTTAATTTGAAATCGAAAGCCCGCAGTTCCCAGGATTGCTTCTTTAATCATCCTGCTCATTTTTCCTTTATCTGGTGCCATCAAATTGTGTTCGAAAGAAGGTTCCATGTTGATTTCAAGAAGATAATCACCTTGCTTTAAGACAATCTCGCTTTTTGTAAGCTTCTTAATCTTTACTTTATGATAGGTAGCTAATCGGTATTCTCTTCCTCTTAGATAAACGGAACAAATACATCCTGTAAATTTGAGTCCGAAAAAAGGAATTTCTGCAATGGCTATCATGATGCTTGCCTTTTCAGTTTCAAAATCATTGCATTGAAGCCAGAAGTATTTCTCGGGGAAGGAACTACCCCAATCCTTTTCAATATAGCCCATGTGGTCATGGAAGGTATACTCTTTCCCATTGAGAGTTATACTTCCTATAACCTTATGTCTCATACTAATGATACCATGATTACACTCCATAAAGGGTATGAACCGAAAAGGGCCCATTATATCGCTTTCTGGCGGTGTAAGATGGGTATAGTGCAGCTTGCCATGACATTTAACTGGCTGGCCTGTAGTTGAGATGGTATTTATATTAATCTTTAAACCTTGTTTTGAAAATTCATTTCCGCCAATACGTATGAATAAGCAATCCTCACTGATATAAGTGTCTTTAAAATCATAGTTAATATTAAAAGATTCTTCACCTGAAATTACTTGGATAAAAGCTTTTTTATTACCCACATCATCAATATGAACTCCAGGAATGAAAGCTAGCAATTCTTCTTCCTTTGTATGCTTGAAATACCAGCCTTCAAAATAGGAATGCTTTTTATCTTTTCCTTGGTAATTTATCATAATGGCAAGTCTCCCCACTCCAATTTCGCTTTCCAAAATAACATACTTATTTCTAATATGCACTATTAGCATGTTTATTATACTTTACATATCTTATTAAACTATATTGTAATAGGGGTTTTGTATATCGTATATTTAAAAATATGCTATAATGATTATATTGTTAAATAAGAGGGGCAGTGAGATGAGTCAACGAAGAATATCCACTGCCTTACTTTTCCGATGTTGTAAGTTACAAAGATATTTCCAATGAAGAACTTAAAAAGCATATAGATGACAAAGGAAA
>JAAZEK010000162.1 GCA_012512335.1 Clostridiales bacterium
GATTATAGTAGCTATGTGAAGTTACTGTTCACTGAAAAGTAAAATAATAAATATATTCCAGTCGCTGTTGCCATCACGAATCAATCTAGAGCTCATATCATCAGAAAATTCTACAGCTTCCAAACTCACTACGTTCAGACAGTGGAAGCTGCTTAACGCATTTTCTACTGATATTCGCTAAGATTGATAATCGTTCCTGCAAAGGCTTCTTCCATATGATTTATTATTTTGGTGTGAACTGTAACAGAGATTGAAATTGAAAGAACAATAGATATATTCGCGATAAGGTGCTATAATAAAAACTGTATATGAAGCAAAAACTAAGTTTTTGCACTACAAAACCTGCTTATAAGCGCAGGTATTTTGTATTCGGAGGTGTCTGCTTGAAAAAAATCAGAGTAGGTATTTTGTTCGGCGGGAAATCAGCAGAGCATGAGGTTTCCCTGCAATCTGCAAAAAATGTCCTAGCTGCACTGGATAAGGACAAATATGAGGCTGTTTTACTGGGAATCGACAAAGAGGGGATCTGGCATTGGAACCAGAATTCCATGGATCTATTAAATGATGGTGACCCTCAGTTTATCCAGATGAATACTTCCGATAATAAGCTTGCCCTAGTACCAGGGACACAAAGCAATCAAATAATCGATACCACAGGTCAAAACAATCCAGGCCAGATAGACGTTATCTTTCCTATCCTACATGGAACCTTAGGTGAGGATGGGACGGTTCAGGGCTTGTTAAAGTTGGCGAACATACCCTTTGTAGGCGCTGGCGTTTTGGGATCAGCTGTAGGCATGGACAAGGATGTTATGAAAAGGCTATTACGCGGTGATGGCATACCTATCGCCGACTTTGAAACTTACAACTACAGTGACCGTGATAAAATTTCTTATGATGAAGTTATAGAAAAATTGGGCTTACCATTGTTTGTCAAGCCTGCTAACATGGGTTCCTCTGTAGGAATCAGCAAGGTTAGTGATAAAGAAAGCTTTAAAATAGCCATTGATGATGCTTTTCAATATGATACTAAAATTATTATTGAAGAAAACATCAAAGGTAGAGAAATTGAATGTTCTGTGCTGGGTAATTCGAACCCCAGGGCTTCGCTTCCAGGTGAAATTTTGCCCCAGGGTGACTTTTATTCCTATAAAGCAAAATATATAGATGAAAAAGGGGCTTTGCTGGAAATTCCTGCCAAGCTCCCTGATGATAAAGTAAAGGAAATTCAGGAGCTTGCTATTCAAAGCTATCAATCTCTATGCTGTGAGGGCATGGCTAGGGTTGACTTTTTTATGAAAGAAAATGGCGATCTTATAATCAACGAGATTAATACTATTCCTGGGTTTACCAAAATCAGCATGTACCCAAAACTTTGGGAGGTTAGTGGTTTGCCCTATGGCAAATTAATTGATCAACTGCTGGAGCTTGCCCTTGAGCGACATGGTCGTGAGCAAGCATTAAAAACAAATGTAGAAATAAAGGTGTGAGTAAAAATGGCTCCAAGAACAAAAAGAAAACATGCATATTGGGTAGGTGTGCCCGATGAGGCTTGGCAGACTGCACAGGTTTCCGCAAGCAGAACTACCAATGTTACCGCCTATTATCGATGTGAATTTACAGTTACTCAATCAGGTAAACTGACATTTATAATAAGTGCTAACAGCAGATATCGTCTATGGGTTAACGGTCATCCAATTACATCAGGTCCCCTAAAGGGCGATAAAATGCGACATTATTATGATACTCTCGAGGTTTCTAAGTATTTAAGGCCTGGATTCAATTGTATAGCAGTGAAGGTCATTGCTTATCCAGCCTATGAGTCGAAAACCCAGTCTAATATGGCTCCTCTTTCCGTTATGGCTAATGGAGCTGGGCCTCAGCTTCTGGTTGAGGGGACTTGTAAAACCAGTAAGGGTCGAGTTTTGGCTGATGTTACCACTGGTTATGGCAATTGGTCTGTTAGCTTGGATCAGGCAACGGCATGGGTGCCATATGGTCCAACATGGTGGATGGGTGGAATGGAAAAGGTAGATGGAAGTCGCCTTCCTAATGGATGGATGACAGAACAAGAGCCAGAAGGTGATTGGTATAAGGTTGATCCCCTATGGTTATCAACAGATAATTGGGAGAATACAGACTTTGGAATTATTCCACCTCTTCCCCTTAATGAAAGGTCCTTGCCACAGCTTTATGAAATTCGTCGTTATTTCCAAAAGGAAAAGCCAGTTTTTCATTCTGATAGAGAGAGAATGTCCTTTCCTTCTCTTATGGAAGGGATGCCAATTAATCTGGCACCAAACAACAAATATATAGCAGTGCTCGATGCAGGTGAACTAACTACAGGCTACCTTATCATGAAGCTAGAGGGTGGGGCAGGGAGCTCAATTAGAATCCGTTATTCCGAGTCTTATTCAGTAAAAGACGGAGATAGCTATGTAAAAAATGTAAGAGACGATGCTGAACATGGGCTTATTATTGGACACGAGGATGAATATTTACCTTCTGGAGGTTCGGATCGATATGAACCCTTCTGGTTCCGCACCTTCCGATATATTCAGATAGAAATTGATACTGGCAACGAGCCCTTGAGCCTAGAGTGTCCTTCTTATCTAGAAACTGGGTATCCTTTGGAGGCCAAGACAACTGTACAGTCTACTGCGCCTTGGGTTAATGATGTCTGGAACATCAGTCTCCGAACCTTAAGAAGATGTATGCACGAGACATATGAGGATTGTCCATATTATGAACAACTCCAATACTTGATGGACACTCGGTCGCAGATTTTATTTACCTATATGGTCAGTGGTGACACCAGAATGGCTGAAAAGGCAATGGAAGACTATCGAAGCTCTCTGTTACCCAATGGCTTGTTGCAATCCCGCTACCCATCAAACGAACCTCAGGTAATCCCTACCTTCAACATTTACTTCATTCTCATGTTGGAAGATTACTACTGGCAGACTGGAAAAACAGAACACATAGTGGAGTATCGTTCTGTAATCGATGGAATTTTAGAATGGTTCCATAAGCATATTGGGAAAAGTGGGCTAGTCGAAGACTTGGAATTCTGGCCTTTTGTAGACTGGGTAGATGGATGGGATAAAGGGGTTCCGCCAGCAGTAGAAAAGGGACCAGCTACCATTCACAGTCTGATGTATGTAGCAGGGCTTCAAGCAGCTGCTAGACTAAATGATTTGACCGAAAGAAA
>JAAZEK010000163.1 GCA_012512335.1 Clostridiales bacterium
AAAGAGAAACCTGTCCTGCTATATTTCTCTTTCTTTCCTGCATCACAGAGTCTAAGGTCATCTCATGTATGGCAATCAACTGAGAACGATAAGCACCAAGGGAATCAAATGCTCCACAGCGGATTAAACTTTCTACCAATCTCTTATTTATACCCACATCGTCAGTCTTTTGACAAAAATCTAAAAAACTTACAAAGGGACCTTTTTCATTTCGTGCCTTAATTATGGCATTTATGGCTGGAGCGCCTATATTTTTTACTGCTGCAAGTCCAAAACGAATAGTATTATCTGCTACCGTAAACTTAGCCTGGCTTTGATTTACATCTGGTGGTAGCACCTTAATATTATGTTTTTTACAATATTGAATATATCCAGCTACTTTACTGCTATTTCCCATAACACTTGTAATCAAAGCAGCCATAAACTGAACTGGATAGTAATATTTAATCCATGCAGTTTGATAAGCTACTAAAGCATAGGCTGCTGCATGAGATTTATTGAAGGCGTACTTAGCAAACTCCATCATTTCATCAAAAATCTCATTGGCCTTCTTTACGCTAACGCCATTTCGATGAGCACCTGGAACTACGATGTCCCCCTTTTCGTCCTGAGTTCCATATATGAAATACTGCCTCTCCTGCTCCATAATATCAGTCTTCTTTTTTGACATAGCTCGGCGAACTAAATCTGCACGACCTAGTGAATACCCTGCAAGGCCTTGAACTATTTGCATAACCTGTTCTTGATATACCATGCATCCATAGGTTACCTCTAAATAAGGAGCCAACTTTTCATCTGTATATTCTATGGCCTCTGGATGATTCTTATTGGCCAGATATCTTGGAATCTGTTCCATAGGTCCTGGACGGTAAAGGGAAATTCCTGCAATAATATCCTCAAAGCTTGAAGGTTTAAGCTCCTTCATAAATTGGGTCATACCTGCACTTTCTAGTTGGAATACGCCATCTGTATCCCCTTGAGTTAACATATTGTAGACCTTTGAATCATCAATGGGAATGCTGTATATGTCGATTTCTATTCCCTCAGTCTCTTTAATCATAGCTAATGCATCCCTAATAACGGTTAAGGTTCGCAAGCCAAGAAAGTCCATCTTTAGAAGGCCTAGTTGCTCAAGAATTCCCATGGGAAACTGCGTAGTAATGGAATCATCATTTCTTTGTAATGGAACGTATTGTGTTAACGGTAATTTTGAAATTACTACCCCAGCTGCATGGGTTGAAGCATGTCGAGGTAAGCCTTCAAGACTTTTGGACATATCAATTAAAGTATGGGCAGAAGAATCTTCCTCGTATAACATTCTTAATTCCGGATTCTTAGCAAGTGCTTTCTCAATGGTCATGCCAATTTCCATAGGAACCATTTTCGCAATACGGTCTACTTCACCATATGGTCGATTTAGCGCTCGGCCCACATCTCGTAGTGCAGCTCTAGCTGCCATGGTACCAAAGGTTATAATTTGGGCAACCCGGTCATCGCCATATTTTTGTATTACATAATCGATGACCTCCTGCCGGCGTTCAAAGCAGAAATCGATATCGATATCCGGCATGCTAATACGCTCTGGATTTAAAAATCTTTCAAAAAGCAGACCATACTTCAAAGGGTCTACCTGTGTAATATTCAAAGTATAGGCTACCAAACTACCAGCAGCGCTTCCTCTGCCTGGACCTACCATGATATCATTGTCTCTAGCGTACTTTATAAAATCCCATACAATGAGGAAATAATCCACATAACCCATTTGAGTAATTGTATGTAATTCAAAATCCAGGCGATCTTGGATTTCCGTGCTTATCTCTGGATAGTGCTGTTTAAGCCCTTCCTGACATAAATCTTTTAGATAATCCTCCGCCGATATACCCTTGGGAACATCATACTCTGGAAGGTGAAGGGTGTTGAAGTCGAATTCTACATTGCAACGGTCGCAAATTTTTATGGTATTATCTAAAGCCTCTGGATAGCTATGAAATAAAATCTCCATTTCTTCTCCGGATTTTAGATAAAATTCTGCAGTGTTAAATCGAAGTCTTTCTTCATCTTCTATGGTTTTTCCAGTCTGTATACATAACAATATTTCGTGGGCTTCTGCATCTTCCCGATTGACATAATGAACATCATTGGTAGCTACCAAAGGAATACCAGTCTCTTGGCTTATCTTGACCAAAGCCTTGTTAATCTCTTTTTGTTCTGGAAGCCCATGATCTTGTAATTCCAAGTAGAAATTGCCTTGGCCAAATATAGCATTCCAGTCTTTAGCCGCCTTTAGAGCTTCCTTGTATCGTTTCTGCTCCAACAGTTGTGGAATCTCCCCACCAAGACAAGCACTTAATCCTATAAGCCCTTCAGAATATGTAGATAGTGTTTCCTTATCTATTCTGGGCTTGTAATAAAAGCCTTCTGTGTAGCCTAATGAGGATAAAACCATTAAATTTTGGTAGCCTTTCTGATTCTCAGCTAGAAGGACTAGATGGGTATTATTACTATCCAATCGTGCCTCTTTATCTTGCATACTTCTAGGTGATACGTATACTTCACAGCCAATAATTGGCTTTAAGCCTCGCGATTTGGCTTCCTTATAAAAATCTACAACACCATACATTACACCATGGTCTGTGATGGCAATACCAGGCATACCCAGCTCAACACATCTGTCTAGCAAATCCGAAATGCGGCCAGCACCATCAAGTAGGCTGTATTCAGTATGATTATGCAAGTGGACAAAATCATTCATCGTTTTCCTCTCCCAAAGTAACTACCTTCTCATAGCCTTGGCTGCTAACATGGCTTTAGCTATAAGAGCCTTTTCCCTGTAGACACAAACCTCTACCTTATTGTACATTCTGCCTTCCTCAATGGCTTCAACATCGATTTCCAATAAATCTCCCAATTCCACAGGGCCAACAAAGTATATAGTAAATGTATCTACTACAACATCAGTCTGACGGAAATTCATCAATGAAACTATAGCTACTGTGGACATTAACATAGTTAAAGAGCTCCAGCTAGCAGTACCCATATGACTAGTTAAGATCGGCGTTACCTTGCCTGTAAAACGCATACGGTTGTCAATACGCTTACTACCAAAATTAGATAGCACTACATCCTCTAAGGTTTCTCCCATTTGTGGCTGACTCTTCATATATTGAATAGCTTTTATTACATCCTGCCGACTAATAACACCTAATAGTTTGTCATCTTCTACAACAGGCAACAATTCAATTCCTTCCCAAATCATAACATGAGCTGCATAGGCTATGGTGGTTTTCTTTACTACTGTAATTGGATTCCTAGTCATATGCTGGCTAATTGTTCCGTTGGATGTATGATGAATATCTTTTGGAGTAAGTACCCCGACAACGTTTTCATTTTGATCAAGTACTGGGAAGCGACTATGGCCAGATTCCTGAAATAATAATCTCCATTTCTCAATAGAATCATTTTCGTAAAGATATCTAGGTTCTTTTATCATAATATCTTCAACTAATAAAACTTCCTTTTTGATTAAACGATCGGAAATAGCTTGATTAATCATGGTTGCTGTTGTAAAGGTATCATAAGAGGAAGAAATAACAGGAAGACTTTTTTTATCAGCCAGCTGACGGATCTCTTCACTGCAGCTAAAACCTCCTGTAATTAATACTGCGCAGTTATGTTCCAAAGCAAGAACAAACGCCTCTTCTCGATTTCCAACAATGAGCAAGCTATCAGAGGATAGATATTTTTCCATAGCATCTGGTGTCATAGCCCCGATTACAAATCGAGATAAGGTTTTATTTAAACCCTTTCTTCCACCTAAAACGGACCCATCTACCATGGTAGCCACCTCAGCAAAGGTTAAACGCTCTATGCCACGCTTTTCATCCTTCTCGATCCGTATAGTGCCCATACGAGGAAAGGTTTTTACATACTCTCGATTTTCAGCCTCTTTGATAGCCCTGTAGGCAGTACCCTGACTAACCCCAAGCTCTCGGGCAATTTGCCGAACAGAGATAGCTGCTCCTGCTTCTAAGCCCATAATATATTGAATAATAAGATCGTGTTTCGTTGCCATGTTTCATATCCTTCTTCTGTTCATTTCTAGTTATATATCATTTTATCATGATATAGACGGACATGGCAAGGAATCCGAATTAATATGCTATTTGATAGCTACTATGTTTAGATAGACATGCTTGATTATTACCCTGAGAATCAATACGCTAGGAACCGCAAGAAACATCCCTGCTATTCCAAAAAATAAACCCCCAGCCCATAATGACAGGATAACATATACAGGATGGAGATTCACTACTCCACTTAATATGCGAGGTGTAATTAAAACTCCCTCTAACTGTTGGATTAATAATACTACAATCAAAGTCCATATAAAAGTTTGAGAACCAGAAAGATAAGCAATTATAAGTGCAGGTATAGCTCCAAGCCATGGTCCGAAGTATGGAATGAACTCTAGAATTCCTGCTATAAAACCTAGAGTCAATGCATAAGGTAGCCCAACCAATAAATAACCCACTGTTGCCAGGATACCTACTGTAGTAGCTATTAACACCTCTCCACGAATAAAACGATGCAATATATGATTTATTTCAGATGCAACAGGTAATATCTTTCTACGAGATGGGATTGTTATTAACTTTTTCAGCATTTCACCAAAGTATTCTCTATCTTTTAAAAAATAAAAACCTAGTACTAGCTCTATAAATAAAGACGGAAGTATGGCCACACCAGTAACCATCCGTTCCAAAGACTTCATCGTAGTATCCGTAGCTTTCTTTTGAAATGTATCTGCGTAGCTAGTAATAGAATCTTGGATTCCCTTGGGTATTCCCATGGTTTCCATACGATTTTGTATGGTTCCTAAAGCGTTCCTGATGTACTGCATAATCAAAGGGAATCGTTCAACCAGTGTTGTAAATTCATTTATCATCCTCGGTATGAACAATAAAATAAAAGCAGTTATTATTGAGCCAAGGGTCAGAATTATTAATCCTATGGCAAATGAACGTGGTAACTTTTTTTCTAAGAATTCACATAGAGGTGTCAATACATAGGCAATAATAATCGCAACTATCAATATTTTAATAAGATGGGAGAATTGAGTCCAATAATGAGACATAACCCAAATAATTAGAAGTCCGACTATGATAATTATACCTATCCAAATATGTCTCTTAGTTAATTTCATCCAGTTCACCCGATTCTTTAAAATACATCATCCTATTCTATTCTGTTGAACAGAATATTTTTTATTCCTCTCTTGTTATAATCTATGCTTTCAGCTTGCTCCAATGAAATTACTAAAGTATCTTCATTTTCATGCTCACGAGGTTCATAGGGGAGAATACGTCGGCCTGCCATTAAATCTCCTAATACACTTTCTGATAGCTCCAGACCTTCTATTCTACCAGTTAAAGGATCCAGAATTATATCGCTTATTATACCTTGCTCAACTCCATCTTCCCGTATAACCTTTTTATTTATAAGTTTCTCTAGTTTCTCTCCTTCTTCTTTTTTTATATTATTGGATTCAGATAATTCCCCCTCTGCGATAACAGCATCATAGCCTATTGTTGCGT
>JAAZEK010000164.1 GCA_012512335.1 Clostridiales bacterium
ATTTGGTCAGACCGAATTTGGAATCATGAGGAAGAATTCTTAAATAATATGCCTAAAGAATTTTTACAAAGTAATTGGTATTATGGTGGCGGATTCAAGAGAGATGATACTTATGTAGGAGCTTATAATGTATTAGATGAAAACGGATACGAGCATGTACCTACAGGAAGTAATTGGGGATGTCAGTGGAATTTCGAGGGTACAGTAAATTACTGTAATGCAACATGCAATCAAGATCAAATTAAAGGCTATTTGCAATCAGTATGGCGTCCTACCTTAAGAGACTTGAAATATCGTCATCTTGAAGCTGTTGATGTAGTTCGCAAGGTCCGTAATGATATGGAAAACAAATAAACTGCACATAGAAGCGGAAACAGAAAGCCAATCAAAGGAGGGCTCCTGCAAATGAAAATAAAATTACTAGGAACAGCTGCTGCAGAGGGAATACCTGGTATATTTTGTAATTGTGATATTTGTACTTATGCTCGAAAACATGGTGGAAAAGATATTAGAACTCGCTCACAAGCTATCATTAATGATAAATATTTGGTGGACTTTCCTATGGATTCTTATATGCATTCCATAAATTTTGACATTAATTTTTACGATATAAATCATATTCTAATAACACACCCTCATGGGGATCATTTTTATCCTCAAGAGATTGAGTTTAGATGTCCGCCCTATGCCCATGGTCAAGAAGGTAAACTCTTGAATGTATATGGACCAGGGTCTATAAAAGAGCTGTTTCCAGATTTCCCATCCAAGCAAAACCAGGATTATATCAAATTTCATAAGCTCAATGCATTTGAAACATATTACATTGATGAATTACAGGTTACACCGATGACTGCTCTGCATTCTAGAGATTTTGAGTGCTTTGTCTACCTAATTGAGCACGAAGGGAAAAAACTATTATATGGGCATGACTCAGGTTTTTTTCCACAAGAAACGATGAATTATCTAAAAAATACCATAGTAGATTGTGTTTTGTGTGATACTACATATGGCAAGAAAATAGATGGTAACAATCATATGGGAGTATTAGATAACTTTCAGTTGCGCAATCTTTTAGTTGAGCAAAACAGTGCAGATGAAGATACAAAATTCATCTTGACACACCTATCTCACAATGGTGAATTAACACATAAGCAACTTGAGCGGATGGCGAGAGACAACGGGTTTATAGCTGCTTATGACGGTTATGAACATGAAATCTAATAGTTGTTGATAAGTGCTTCCCCAGTAGAACTAGTAACAGGTATTGTAGTAGATAACGTGGAATAAAGGACGGATGGGATAAAATGTATGTATTAGGTATAGACATAGGCACAACTCTTACCAAGGTTTTAGTTTTAACAAAAAGTGGTGAAGTTGTTGCATCTGGAAGTAAAGGCTATAAGCTAATAAGTAAGGGTAGCCATATTGAACAGCGGGCTGAAGACTGGACGGAAGCCGTAGTTGAAGCTACCAGTGAAGCTTTGAGGAATATTGATGGGGATAAGGTACAAGGAATTTCCCTTTCAACTCAAGGTGCAAGTAGTGTTGCTATGGATAAATATGATAATACCATTGGAAACGCTTTAACTTGGATGGATAAGAGAGCTATGAATGAAGTAGCTGAATTGGAGGAAAAACTGTCTACTGAGTACATATATGCAACTACTGGTTGGAAGCCTAATCCTAC
>JAAZEK010000165.1 GCA_012512335.1 Clostridiales bacterium
AATGCAAAGTCCTTACGGAAAATAAAAAACACAACTGCAAAAACAACTACAATTGCTCCTATTACTTCAGCAATAGTAATAATAAATAATTTCTTTCCATATTCCTTCATGTCCTTTAAGACAAACTCGCTTCCTATGCTAAATGCGATGAATGCAAGTGCAAGCTCACTAATGATTTCAAGTGATTTTGAATCTGATGAGCTAACTAAATTGAAAAATGATGGTCCAAGAAGTAATCCGACTACTAGATAACCAGATACATTTGGCAACTTTATTAGATTTGCCAATTTACCTCCAAGGAAACCTACTACTAAAACAATGCTGATTTTTAAAATGATATCTATAGAAATCTCCTCCTATTTATTTGTGGTGCTCTTGCGCAACTATTTAAAATGGGCACAAAAATAAGCGCAAAATATTGCAAATGCGCTTGGAGCACTCCTATGAGGTTAGCTGACGGGTTAGGGCGTCCAAGTAGCCCTTCTTATGCAAGATTAACCCCAAATCCGACCGGTTCCCCCACTATTTTTAATATTCGGAGATTACTATCTAGCAATGTAATTATATCATAAAAAATAATTATGTCAACTTGTCCATAATTTTACATTTAGGTGGGCTCTAACTTAACTGGTAGAATGTTATCTATGGAAAGTGATATTGAACAAGGATAATGTGCTTTACTATTACTCCGCATCATCAGGTACAGTGATTCCTGCCATCTTCATCAGATATACTGCGTTACGGGTATTTGAAATTCCAGACCTCAGCTTATAATCAAATTGAAGCTGACCATCTACATACTCTTCACGGAAGTGATAATTCTTAATTTTGTTGTTCTCATCTGCTAAATTACCTAGCTCCACATCATGAGTGGATACAAAGCCAACTGCACCCTCATCACTTAGTTGTTTAACTAGAACTCTGGCACCTGCGTGCCTATCCCGTGAGTTTGTACCCCTGAATATTTCATCTAACAGAAAGAATACTGACTCTCCCCTTTTGGCAGCATCTATCATCTTCTTAATTCTGAGAAGCTCAGCATAGAAGGAGGATATGTTAGACCTTAAATCATCCCTTATCCTCATGGATGTATAGATGCTGAAAATAGAGCAATGAAATTCCTTTGCACATACTGGTGCTCCAGCATAAGCCAGCACTAGATTGATGCCAATTGTTCGAAGGAGTGTACTTTTCCCCGACATATTGGATCCGGTAATTAAGTATACCTGACCCTCCCTCATGGTTCCTATATCATTGCTTACCCTGTCTTCTGGTAAAAGGGGATGTCCCACTTGGCTGGTGAACAATCTAGATTGGTCGTCATAAAGCTGAGGCTGTGCCCAATCGGGATGATCATAGCTAATAACAGCTATACTTGCTAAAGCCTCCAGCTCTGCTAATACGGCAATCCAGTCTTCTAAATAGGAACCTGAATCTTTCCTCCATCCTTCAAAAGCAGCCAGGCATCGATAATCCCACAATAACAATATGTTTATTACCAGATAAAGCTGGCTATGACGAACCCCCAGCTTATCTGTGATTCTTTCTAATTGATAAATCTGCTCATAGGCACTATTGCCCTTTTTATCCCTTAATCTTTCCTGTAGCTGCTTTAAATAATCACTTTGAAACTCTTGTGCTTCAAACAACTCTAGCATACTACGATAAGCCTTAATACTTTTTGCAAAAGGGTCTATCTCAGACAGAATATCATTCCCATCCAGATACCTTAACCCCACTAATAACATTTGAACAATTATGAGAGTGGATGGTATAAGAAAAGAGAACTTAAATAGGTAAGCAGCTACGAATAATAGTATAGTTAGAATAGGTAAAAACTTTGAAATATACGCAATTACAGGCTTAGCAAAAAAACTTGCAGATTTCTTCGCCCAATCAAATAAAGCTTGGGGATCCTTGAATTCATTTTCCTGTAGCTTGGCTTCGGCTTGAAAGCTCTGGCGCCAGTCCAACAAGATGGCTAGCTCTTCTGCGGCACTCTGTCGGTTTTTTATGACCTCTATATCATTAGAAGGTGTTTCTAACCACTTTTTCAACATTCTTCTTCCACTATAGGTCACAGCAGTATTCATCCACTGAAATAGAGAATTCTCCCCAAATATATCTAAGTCAGATGTAAATGGATGCTCATAGTCCATAAATTCAGCACCAGAGTCACCAAAGCTATTCCACTCTCCACTAATTCGCTTTATTGAGTCTATATTAATCTCCAAAAGTATTTTCGCGATCTTAGCATCAGCTTTTAATCGATTGTGAATTAGCACCAAGGCAATAAAGGTAACTATAGTGACGAAGAGCAAAATATCAGCCATAAGATTTTGATTTTGGAAGTACAGGTAAACAGATAGACCTAGACCTAAAACCACCGTAATCAAGCGTACATTACTTGTTCGGTTAATTTTCACCTTTAGCTGGCTTAGCTGCTGATTATAGCCTTCTTCTCGTTTTTTGTATTCTTGCTGTGAATCCTGCAATAGCTTTTCCTCCTATTAATAGCCTGCTGAAAAATCTACAATATTCTTTAACTCTTTACCATTTAAAAACGCTTCTAAATTGTCTGCACTTATCTTAATTATGCGATTACGGGTTTCCTCAAGACTATAACCACCTGAAACATGAGGAGTTATGATAGCATTCTTTAATTTCCATAGCCTATGTTCTGCTGGCAATGGCTCTGGATCAGTTACATCCATGGCTGCCCCTAAAAGATGACCACTTTCCAATGCATCGCAAAGATCCTCCGTATCGATTGCCGTGCCCCTGCCTACATTAATAAGAACAGCACCCTTTTTCATTAAGCCTAGGGTTTTTTTATTGATAATTTTGTTCGTAAGACTTGTGGACGGCAAACTGAGCGCAACTATGTCAGCCCTAGGTAATAGGGATTCCAGTTCCTCCATTAAATATAGTTCATCAAGGTAATCGGGCTTATCTAAATTCCTTCGCCTAATTCCAATAGTGTATGCCCCAAGCGCTTTTAATCTTTTTGCAAACTCGCCGCCTATATCACCCAGGCCTACAATCAAGGCTGTCGAATTATAAACCGACTTGACATTCCCCTCATATTTCCACTTCGATTCTGCTTGGTTATCCCGGTAATAATGAAGCTTCTTAAACATTGATAGTAAGACTCCCAACATATATTCGGAAATAGCTAGGCCATATGCACCAGTCATATTGGTTAGGATAGCACCTTCACGAAGAACACCCTCGTCTATAAATCCTCCTACCCCTGCACTATCTAGTTGAAGCCATTCCAGATTTTTTGACCCTTTAACCTTTTCAACCGATGGATTACCTATTATAATATTAGCACTCTGAACCATTTCTGTAGTTAGTGTTTTATGTCTTGCATAAGTAAAGCTACAGCTAGGTGCCTTATCTTCTAGTAGCCTTTTTTCATCTTCATCTACAGGTAATAGAACAAGTATATTTTTAGTCATGATGATTTCACTCCGTTTATCTAAATTTAACAAATATTAACCATATTGCATGATTCTATAACAAGTTTCTCCAAAACTCATGTATTTCCTGCATCTCAGTAGAATATGTTTAAATTTACTGAGGCAGGAGAACCGTCCAGCTGCTTCATCCAGATTGACTAGCAGTTTTTAGACTGTTATACTGAGCTTAGAAACATCGTTTCTTTCATCATACATAGAGACACACGACCCTGTCGCCACAAATTTACTAAGGAGGTATACTGGTATGGTTAATTATGAAAAACTGCTTAAATCTGTTGAGAAACATCGAGAACTAATCTTTGAAGCGGAAAGGCATATATGGAGAAATCCTGAAACTGGTTATAAGGAGTGGAAAACCAGTGCTTATATGGAGTCAGAGTTTGAAAAGCTGGGCTATACTCTCACAAAAGCGGGTAATATTCCAGGCTTTTATACTACCATAGATACAGGTCGTCCTGGTCCATGCATACTTATTATGGGTGAACTGGATTCACTTATCTGTGCAGACCACCCGGAAGCAGATCCAGAAACCAAAGCCGTACATGCTTGCGGGCATAATGCTCAATGCGCTGCATTGCTATGAATAGCTGCTGCCCTTAAGGAAGATGGTGCACTAGAAGGGCTTTCAGGTTCCATCAAGCTCTGTGCCGTTCCAGCTGAAGAGCTTATAGAAACTGGCTACCGCGAAACCTTAAGAGAAGCAGGTACCATAAAATATTTTGGTGGCAAGGTAGAGTTCCTATACAGGGGTTATTTTGATGATGTGGATATCGCTTTTATGTTCCATACAAGCAGTGGTAAGCATCAATTTTCCGCACTGAAGGGTAGTAATGGCTGTGTTGTTAAAAACATTAATTATAAAGGCGTAGCTGCTCATGCAGGAGGCTCTCCCCATGCTGGCGTAAATGCTTTATATGCCGCAAACCTTGGCATGCAAGCTATTAATTCACTCAGAGAAACCTTCCAGGATAATGACCACATACGCGTACACCCGATTATTACAAGAGGTGGGGTTGCCGTTAATGCGATTCCAAGTGATGTGGCTATGGAAAGCTATGTTCGTGGTGCTAACCTTGAGGTAATTACTGAAACCAATAAAAAAGTTAATCGAGCACTTGCTGGTGCTGCAGCATCCATAGGTGCTAATGTGATTCTAAGTGATCGACCTGGTTACACACCACTTATAAATGATAAGAATCTCCTTCAAATCGCAGAAGAGGCTATGAAGCTTATAGCCCCTGCTGAGGAAATTTCAATAACAGATAACTGGGGAACAGGGTGTACTGACATGGGTGATATTTCAGCTGTAATGCCAGCTATTCATCCTTATGCTGGTGGCGCTGTAGGGATTGGTCATGGTAATAACTATAATATTGCAGATCCTGAAAGGGCCTGTGTCAATTCAGCAAAATGCCAACTAATTATGCTACATATGCTTTTATCAAACAGTGCACAAAATGCAGAAAAAGTAATCGTAGAAAAGGATTTGCGTTATGATTCTAAGGAAGAGTATTTCGAAGCAATTGATGCACTTACACAGGATAAAGAAGCTGTGATTTATAATGAAGATGGTACTATTATGCTGGATTATACGAAGTGTTAGTGTGGCAAAATCGTCTAAAAAACGCTATAATATAGAATATAACAAATACACAAAGATGTGGTATGAGTGAAAAATAGAAGCTATATTGCTATCGATTTAAAGTCTTTTTATGCTTCGGTAGAATGTGCAGAACGTGGACTTGATCCAATAACAACCAACCTTCTTGTAGCTGATGCTGGCAGGACAGAAAAAACCATCTGTCTTGCAGTATCTCCTGCCCTAAAATCCTACGGTATTCCAGGCAGACCAAGACTCTTTGAGGTAGTTCAAAAGGTCAAGGAAGTGAATGCAAGGAGACTGACCAAGGCACCGAATCAGACTTTCACTGGTTCGTCTGTTAACATTAATGAGCTTAAATCTTCCCCCAACCTATCTCTTGATTACATAATAGCCCCACCTAGGATGGCGTATTATATTAAGTACAGTACCGGAATTTATAAAACCTACCTAAAATATGTAGCACCAGAAGATATACATGTATATTCTATAGATGAGGTTTTTATTGATGTCACCAACTATCTAAGTACATATAAGCTTTCAGCCCGGGAGCTTGCTAAGAATTTAATTCTTGATGTTCTTAAATCAACCGGAGTTTCTGCTACAGCCGGAATAGGCACAAATATGTATCTGGCCAAGATTGCCATGGATATATGGGCTAAGCATATTCCCGTAGATCAGGATGGCGTACAAATAGCTGAGCTCGATGAGATGAGCTACCGCCGTCTTCTATGGTCTCACAAGCCACTAACGGACTTCTGGCGTGTAGGGAAAGGATATGCAAAAAAGCTTGAGGAAAATGGACTTTACACCATGGGCGATATTGCTAGATGCTCCATCGGGAAGCCTGCAGATTACTACAATGAAGACCTGCTCTATAAGCTTTTTGGCATCAATGCAGAGCTATTGATTGACCATGCCTGGGGATGGGAGCCCTGTACTATTGCAGACATAAAGGCTTATAAGCCTGAATCAAAGAGCTTAGGTTCAGGACAGGTTTTACATTACCCATACAGCTTTGAGAAAGCAAAGTTGATTGTTAAGGAGATGACTGAGCTTTTAGTCCTTGATCTTGTGGAAAAAGAGCTTGTTACTGATCAAATGGTTTTGACAGTAGGCTATGATATTGAAAACCTTACAAATAAGGAGATCCGTGAATCCTATAAAGGTGAAGTTACTAGGGATAGCTACGGACGATCTATTCCAAAATCTGCCCATGGTAGCATCAACCTTGATGAGCATAGCTCTTCTAGAAAACTTATTATAAATGCACTTATGGAGCTTTTTGACCGTATTGTTGATCAAGCGCTTCTTATTAGAAGGGTTAATATAACTGCAAACCATCTGCTAAATGAGGGTTCTGTTAAAAAGTCTGATAGTTTCGAACAGCTTGACCTCTTTACAAACTACGAGGCTGAACAAGCTAAGAAGGATAATATGGAATCAGAACTTGAACAGGAAAAAATGATTCAAAAAGCAACTTTAGCAATCAGAGAAAAGTATGGTAAGAATGCCCTATTGAAAGGTATTAATCTGGAAGAAGGGGCAACCACCATTGACCGGAACAAGCAGATTGGAGGTCACAAAGCATGAAAGGTCCATATGATGATATAATTAATCTTCCCCACCATGTCTCTAAAACCCACCCTCGTATGCCATCTATTGACAGAGCAGCCCAGTTTGCTCCCTTTGCTGCATTAACTAACTATGAAGCAGCAGTTAAGGAAACTGCAAGGCTAACTGACAAAAGAGCAGAATTAAGTGAATATGCAAAGGAAGCCTTAAGCATGAGGCTGGAGTTAATAGCTAACCAGCTTCATGAAGGCCCTAAAGTTTCCATAACATACTTTGAACCAGACAGCAAAAAGGCTGGGGGATCCTATATTACAGCTTCAGGAAGGGTAAAAAAGATTGATGACTACAGACTACTTGTTATCATGACAGATGATACTAAGATACCCATCAAGGAAATTATTGAGATTGAAGGGGAGATTTTTGCTGGTCTCCCATAAGACTAAGTATGAAAAATCAAGGGCAGTATTAACGGGAGCTTTTATAATTAACATGCTTTTTTATTGCTTCAAAGGTCTCTTTGCTGATAACATGCTCCATACGGCAAGCATCCGCTGTAGCTGTTTTTTCATTCACCCCCAACATAACTAGCCAATCGGAAAGCAGTCTGTGCCGTTCATATATAATTTCCGCGATTTCTTGTCCCTTAGCTGTTAGCTTGATAGAACCCTCATCATCCATTACAATATATCCATTTTCTCGAAGATTCTTCATCGCAACGCTAACACTGGCTTTTGAATATTCAAGCTCATTTACGATATCAATGGATCGAACTGTATCGTTTTCACTTTTTAACATCAAGATAGTTTCAAGGTAGTTTTCAGCGGATTCATAAATTTTCAATTCAAAAACTCCTTTATAATTAATTTTAGTATAAATCCAGTATATCATAGTTTTTATCTCAATGATTTGATTTATATCACACATTGTTTTTATAATTTTATCCAATTCCCGTTTCTTGTACCCTATATATATTGTGCTGGTCAATTTTCAAGGTAACTTCCACTTTCCTAAAGTAAATTCCACCCAATACGCATCCAAGCCATC
>JAAZEK010000166.1 GCA_012512335.1 Clostridiales bacterium
ATATATGTGACAGTAAGGGTGTCGTCGCTCAACTCATAGCTAGTTTTAAAACAAAATCTAAAGGGGTATTTTTGATGAAGTTGATCAGAGTCTTCTAAGCTAAGCACCAAGTAGTTTGATGTCTTTTCTAAAAGGGTAAATTGCTGGGTTGGTGCAAAGCCGTGAATAGGCAACTCATAGCGCTTATTTTGAAAATAATAGGAACCTTCTGTTAAACGTCCGACATAGGGAAATATCGTCGGTGCTCGACCTGACCAATAAGCAGGATCACCCTGCCATAGGTATTCGATTTGATCCTTGCTACGAATAGACTGTAACTCAGAACCATGTTCAGATACTGAAACACTTAAGTTTTCATTTGAAATTTGATGATTCATAAATAAACTGACCTCCTTAAAAATATATCTTGTATGTATAATAATTACTACTCACTACTCACTTTGACCCAAACATTCTTTCCTTTAAATCAAGATAGTATAGATAATCTTCCGGTTTTACATTAGGGGGACAACGATGATCGCAGAAAGGAATATAACCGCCTCGTTCAACGTAAGGTACCAAAGTCTCCAGATATGCTTTAATTGCCTCTGGCCCTTTTCCAAGCTGAATTTTGTCTACACCACCCATAATTCGTAGTTGCCCATCGTATTGATCAAGCAGTTCCCCAGGATGAGAACATCCATTGACTTCAAAAGGAAATAGACAGTTTATGCCACCTTCCAACAAATAAGGTAGAATAGGCCGAACATCACCATCACAATCAGTGTACCATAAATCAATATCATGGGCTTTAAGTCTTTTGTTGATTCTTTTATAGCAAGGCATTACGATGTCACGGAAAAAGGGAACGGATACAATAGGTCCATTCTTAAAACAAATATCTTCCCAACCTGAAGCATAATCGAAATCTATGTAAGGCAACACCTGATCAAGGAAGTTTTCTACCATTTGACAACAGGTTTCAACCATGTCTTCCACCATATCTGGGTAATCATAGCATGCATAAGCTAGGCCTTCGAAAGTTAGCATATCTCGAATTTTGCCGATCATAGAACCACAATTAACTCCCAGAGGGTAGGTGCGATTGGTGGGGTGCTTCTTTTGTAAAGCCTGTACATCAATAATTCTATCGGGGTCATCCAGGCGGAATCGTTCTTCTTTACAGCTTTTCCAATCATCCGGAGTGACAACTGTTGCCTTAACATAATGGGGAATGGTATCATGGCCGTCTTTAGGTACCTCTGCCAGAAGACCATCTGAGTTCATGGTAATTAAAGTGGTTTTAGTTTCTTCAACTACTTTATGAGGAAAATGTGGATTTAACCAAGTAACACCACTGACAACTTCTATACGGTCAAAATTAAAAAAGATGTCTGCTTCCTCATTATTGGTGATATTGTTTTCATAGAACAGTGGCCATTCCTTAAAATTTTCGTTCCAATAACCAAATTCCATATTGAAACAGCGATCTACAGATTGATAATGCATCTGACGGTTAAAACGCTCTCTATCTGTCATAGTTCCCTTCCACTTTTCGAGATATGGTGTGATAGTCATTTTCCCATCTCCTTATATCATTATGTCTATCCTTTATCATTTTAGATACATCAATCTGATTTCGACATTCTGCGCGTACTTCCTTCTATGATGCTGAAATAATCCAAGTATAATCTACATGGTTGACTTTCGTTCTTGTAGGCATTATATTTAGAACAGGTTGAACTGATTCAAATATTGACTATAAACTAAATCTATACAGCTAAAGACCA
>JAAZEK010000167.1 GCA_012512335.1 Clostridiales bacterium
AAAAATAGCTAGCCATGAAAGAACGCTGAAAAAGCTAGAGGATGAAATTTTGAATCTGGAAAATAAGGGTAAATCCCTTACTGACCAGTTAAATGAGCTTCAAAAATTCGAGAAGGATTTGTCTACAGGTATTGCCAGAAATGAGGAAAAATACCATCAACTCATTGTACTTCGAACAAAAGCATTAGACCTTCACGAATTTAATTTGGAGCTAGATGATAAGAAAAGGGCTCTTGAAGAAGCAAAACGGGCCAAAGCAGACTTAAATGAAAAGTTTGCGGAATTTAATCGAAAGAAACAATCCATTAGGCAAAAGAGAGACGAAATAGACGAGCTAATTTTGAGTTTAAAACTAGAGCTTAGCCAGTGTAGGGCCCAACTAACTAGAGCTGCCTCTTTTGAATTATTAAAAGATGTAATGCCTACTGACCTAGAGACTTCAAGAAGTGAATTCGATGCCTTAGATGAACAAATGAAGGGCAGAAGCCGTCAGGAGGAAGATTTAAGAAATCAAATAAACCTACATGAAAACATGATGAAAAAATGTGCAGATAATATGCAGGAGCATTATGGTTTTACAGTGGAAATAATGGCGGAAAGAGAAGCATCCGGTCATGTAATAACCCATCCAGATGAAAATTATATAAGATCCATAAGAAAAAATATAAAGACCTTGGATGAGGAAATCTCTAAAAAGCAGGAGGCTTTATCTAGTATAGATAATAAAATATCTAGACTAGGTGGCATTATGGACGAAAAGAGAAAAGAACTAGATTATGAGTTTAGTATACAGATGGAGAAGTTTAGGTATAGATACGAAATAGAAAAAGCCATAGAGGATGCAAACCAAATTCTACTTCTTTACCAGGATGAAATTACAAACCTCAACACAGAATTAGAAGCATTGGGTGGTAAGATTAGCAAATTCCAATCAGAGCTAGAGCGTTATCAGGAATTTATCCAAAAAGAGGATATTTCCTTTTATACGGAGGATTTAGCAAAGGAAATACTGGAATATGGAAAGTATAGTAATTCCTATTATAGCCACGTCAATAGATTCAAGGATTGGGAACAAAACTGGAGACGAACCCTTAGATCCATTGAAGGAGAGTCTGAAAAATTTTATATCAAGGATCCTATAACCCAATTAAGTGGCTTGGAGATTCCCACAAATCTTAGGGATTGTACCCTTATGATTAGGCAGATGACAGAATCTATTGATATGATCTCGGAAAGAATTGATAAAACCCTTGAGGATATAATGGTACTACAAAACTATCAACAGGAGTTTGTTCGAAGATGTATCCAAAGGGCAGACCATGCCTTGGATCTTCTTAAAAAGCTTCCAGCTCTTTCTCGTATTGATATTGAAGGCAGAAAGACCAATATGATTAGAATGGACTTCACAGACTTTGATGAAAAAGAAAAAGAGATGCGTATGGAGAATCATATTCAGAGTATTATCCGTGAAATTAGCGAAGAGAACATAAAAGATCGGATGTATATAGCAGAAAGGCTGTCCACCAAGGAGCTATTAGCTCAAATAACCAATATGGAAAAAGCGACTGTTCGTCTATATAAGGTGGAAAGAATACAAGAACATAGTCGATATCTAAAGTGGGAGCATGCTGTAGGTTCAGAAGGCCAGTCCAACGCTTTATACTTTATATTCGCTGTATGTTTAATATCCTATATACGTATGCTTACGTCTATTAATGTATCTGTACGAACTAAAAAAGTAATTATCGCTGATAATCCCTTTGGAGCAACCTCGGCGGTATATCTATGGGAGCCTATGTTTAATATACTAAGGAGCAATGATGTACAGTTGATTGCCCCGGGGCATAACATTCCTAGGGAACTAACAGCTCAATTTGAGGTAAACTATCTGCTGAATCAGGATATTCTAGCCAATTCTAGAACTAGGGTTGTGGTTAAGGATGTAAGAACCGAGGAAGATTTGGAACAGTTAAATTTTAATAAGTTGGAGCAGTTGTCACTTATATAAAAAATGCTAATAACATGATAATTATCTGGTGTAAACCTACATGAACTACAGATTCTTGGCTAAAAAGAGTGGATTTACACTAAAGCGTGTATAAGTGATCGAATGAAAGTAGTACGAACAAAAAAAGAAGAAGAGCAGCCAGAGGTGGGTTGGGTGCTCTTCTCTCATTGATGTGATGAAGTGATTGTCTTTCATCGTATAGTCTGTATTATAACACAAGTTTTAGTAAAAAGGTATAGATTTTTATAAAAATATTATTAAATATATTAGATATATTGTAAAGTTTACTGTTTAGACGGGGGATAACGCTGGCATTCCTGCTCACGGAGCTCACTAGGCAAAGTAACAGATATATTCTAGTTACTGTTGCGCTCACGAATTAAACTATGTCTCATATCAGAAAAAAATCTACTTCTCTCAAAATTAATGCCTCCAAACTCACTATGTCTGAGGTGCTCAGTTTATCAACTAATGTGCGGATTTGGGTTGTTTTCTTCTTATTTCAAAGTTGTTTTACTCAAAATTTCAACTAATGTGCGGATTACATGCGTATTTTAGCCTATTATGCTCAGAATGAACCTAGCAATGGCAAAAAAAGATGGTTACACCTCACACGCACAGGGCAAACCCATACTCTTCATAATAATCTATCACTATACCAAACTATAAACCTAAGAACTCACTAGCTGTTACTGTTCACTAAGCGTTGCCATCAAACATTATTTAACTGTGTTCAGATTATTGCTAATCTTTCTTTATTGCTTGAACCATTCTTGCCGTTTTCATCTGCAAAAATATCTAAATGGCTCAATCTAGAATCAAAATGGCAACAACAATATTTAAAACCAGGTTTTAGATTGCCTGATATTACTATATTATTTGAGCGATTAGACAAGAAGATTATTGAAGAGGAATATAGCAAATTGGTTGATCAGCAAAGTAGGGATTGAGGGTTTGTGCACCGGCCACTATGGTAAAACACATGTTGATTGCAAAAAAAAGTTGCAGAAAATTATATGGACGGACATCGAGAATTTGCAGTTATAGCCCAGCCAGAGTATGTAGGAAAGTATTTTTTTACAGAATCTCTCCATTGATATATTAATGTTATACAGATAGACTATACCCATAAAACTTTGGAAGGTGGGTCTTCTATGTTATTAATGTCTGTTATGGTGATGGTGAATTAAATATAATTTGCAGTAGGGATTTCATGCGGGCTTGACCCGTTTATTTTGCTATCCCTTTTGCATGACACTACCTAACAGACTGCTTCGAAACCTTTCATATACGATGATGGTATTTAACTGTCAATCGAAAGGCATGTCAAGAAAGTCTTGACGTGCTATTTTTATATGACGTGATATTTTTGTATAATGAAGTTTGAGCCCGCAGGAGCATTCTGCACTTTAATAGGTGTAGTGTGTCTTTTGCGGGCTTTTATATTTGAAGGGAGAATAGAGAGATGAGTTGTATTATCCATACTAAGGGTTTAACGAAGACTTATAAACGGTTTGAGAAGGAATCAGGATTGCTAGGCAGTGTAAAAAGCCTATTTAATAGAAAATTTGTCACAAAGACAGCGGTTAGAGATTTTGATTTGGAGATTCAAGAAGGTGAATTTGTCGGACTCATTGGGCCAAACGGTGCCGGGAAAACAACTCTTGTTAAGATGCTAACTGGGATTATAGCGCCAACATATGGAGAAATATCAGTTTTAGGTTATTACCCGAATAAACTCGAAAATGGGTTAAAAACACAATATGCCATCGTAATGGGACAAAAAAGCCAATTGTTTTTTGAACTGACACCAGCAGATACCTTTCTATTATTTAAAGAGCTATATGGTTTATCCGATGATGAATTTAAACGAAATCTTACATTCTTTGTTGAAATGTTCGGCGTATCCGATCTTCTTGACGTCCAAGTGCGTACTCTATCTTTGGGAGAGCGAATGAAAATGGAATTGATTGTGGCATTATTGCATAATCCCAAGGTTCTCTTTCTTGATGAACCGACTATTGGGTTAGATGCAACAGCCCAGCGACAAATTCGATCTTTCTTACAGAATGTAAATAAAGAGAGAGGTACTACCATCATATTAACCTCTCATTACATGGAGGACATAATTAGCCTATGCCATCGCTGTGTTGTAATTAATAGAGGCGAGAAAGTATATGATGGTGAGCTATCTATCTTACTGAACCAATTTCAAACCCATAAAAAAATAACAGTTAATTTTGAACAACCAAGTGATATAGAACTACCTCATGAAGCTCGAATCATTGAAAATAATCCCTATAAGCTATCAGTAATGGTGTCTAAATCTAAAGCACAGGATCTTATGGGTATGTTTATGAGTCGTTATAGTCCAGCTGATATAACCGCTGAGGAAGAAGATATTGGGAGTGTTATTGAGCGCATTTATGCATACCGAAAGGAGGAAACAATTTGAAACAATATATTGAAACTGCTAAGATTTTATTTAAATCACAAATGGTATATCGCTTTGACGTAATTATGACAGCGCTGGCTACAGTCGGGCGCATTGTATTCGCCTATATTGTTTGGAGCGTAATATTTAATGATAAAGAAATTATTGGTGGGTTTACCTTTCAGTCCATGCTGTCCTACT
>JAAZEK010000021.1 GCA_012512335.1 Clostridiales bacterium
ATTTGTACAGCGTGCCTTCGCCTTCCAAACAATTGAGCCTATGTAGAGTCGATAAATCTATCTCGTATAATTCACCTTTTACCTTATCATTTCGATTTTCTTTAATGCCTGGATAGGAACCTAAGTCGTATAGAGAATAGCCTTCCAATATACCATTTCCTACAAATCGGCTACTCTTTAGAAAAGATTCATGATTATTCCTAGATTTCATAAGGGTACCATAAACAAAAACAATACTGTTATCCCTACTATCTAGCTTACTGAGGAGGTTCCTAGCCCTATCAGTATAACTTTTACCCCATTCGTTAACAATATCACCTTTTTCAAGGGCACTCCTCAACCATGCTACAGCATAGCCAAACAGCTCTGTAAACTCAGTACATACATTGGGGTAAGCTCGTAAAAAGAGAAATACATCAATGGATTCAAAAATGGAAAGGCAATCAATTAGTCCGCCTATTTCCTCATATCCGCTTCCTTTAAATTTGCGACCATTACATGCTAACATACCTCTTTTTAGGGTATCCATAAATCCATCAAGTTGTGTAATCTTTTCTGGAATTTCTAGTAGTGCCTTCATCATAAATGATACAGTGATGTAAGTAGGAGTATAGAAATAATACACTCTCCCATCGGCAGGCATAGATCTTGGATCATCTAACCCCCAGAATAGCAATTCATTGTTATTAGGTAAAGGCTTAGCATGATGGATTATGGTCTCAACAAATTGAACTACCTCCTCATCACTAACCTCACCCGAAATCAACACATTCAAGTTTTGACGTAATTTCTCCACAATTTCCTGATAAATACAGATATTTACCTCTGTGGGGCGATAAAAAGTATTTTTCATTGGATATGCCTCCTCGTTTTTTACTTAACCCTATAGTAGCACATCCACTATTTTATTTTAATGAAGCCGGGCTTCATCTTTCATATAAGCTGTTCTTTGGTGTATGCACTTCTAACAACATTATGCAAATCTATGGTTTTGACCTCATTGCTGGTCAAAACTTCTACACTGTTTCCCTTAAATGAGCCTGGGACTATTGAACACTCTTCAATAAAGATGCTCTCTCCATTATCGGTTGAATATTCTATATAACAGGTTTTACCGTTTTTAATACAATCACATAATACACCTGCACCATCAGTATGGCTACATTCGTATTCTGTATAAAAATGGTTATCCGTAGATTCGTTAAGAGATAGATACCATTCCTTATCATCTGGTAATAGGTGTTCCGTTACATATATGATTCTATCTTTCGCGTATTCGGATAATTGTTGCCAAATTGACTTGGCTGATACCATAGAATAAGTCGCTAGTATAGGATCTTCACACATATACTTCAAGCCTTTTAATGTGGCTATTACTTGAGTTATATTATATGTCAGGAACAGGGGATGGACTGTTGAGGCAAACTTAATACCCCCTCTATTCCTTGCTACTTCATTTACTATAAAGGGTTTGCCACATACTTGGAGGGGATCACTATCACCACGTAAACGAGCCATATCTCCTTCCAATGTCCTAGTACTTATCCACAATTCATCAGATAAATCTTCAATGGTTTTCTCAGACATCTGCATTTCTTTGGCAATGTACATTAGCCTTTCAAAGGAGTTCGATGTGTCAATAGGCGGATAGGATATCTCAATTTGAAAGGAATACTCCTTTCCCAAAAACAAAATCAACTTCTTTGCAATAGCAATTGCAGTTTTCTTATCACTGGTGTAGGATTTTACAGTTTCCTCGATAGCAGAGCTTAGCTTGTCCACCTCTAGTTCGTTATTGCCATAGATATTAGCATACTTTTCGCAGATTTGTTTTAATATATTGCTGACGACACTTTTCTTATACGGGAGACCGGTAAAATATTTTTTGTACATATCAGGTGACAGTAAGACTTCTATAACAGTTTCAATATATAGCAAAATATCACATCCCTTTTATTTCCATACTTATATCAATATCTTCACGGTTCTATTTAGTCTTTTCCGCCGGAAACCACCCAAACTCCAGCCTAACTTCTTTCCTTTGTATGTCATTGTTTGTATAACAGCAAGTATCCATCCCGATCAAGCTGAAACCTTCATGCATATAAAATCCTATTGCATTAACATTACAAGATTGTGTCTCCAGTATGATAGCACGACGGCGTTCTCGTCTAGCCTGTTCCTTTGCCTTTTCAATTAATGCATGCCCTATTCCCTGCTTTTGATATTTCTCTGCAACCCATAGTTCTGTAATCCTTAAACGGTTGGACCATAGTTCTTGGTCTGTTTCGATTGCGGCAACTAGTTCATCATCAACCAACACTCCCCATGCATAAGCATTTTCCCAGTGATCTTGGTATAGCTTATCAGGGAAGTCATATTCCTCTGGTAAATGAGTTACTGGCTCTGCAAAATCTTTTAGTTCTATTTCAATAGCAAAGCCTTTGTCAGTCCTATTTACTAAAACATCATAATACTTATCCGTTGTATATTTTATTGGGATTATAGTTCCCTTCCACTTCTCTTTTGGTAAATGTATAATGTCATATCGCATATTCATACCCCTCCGATTCTATGTCAAGAATGCAAGTATTCCCACAATCACTCCTGTAGAAATGCTACATTAGTGATCATATAGTTTTCAGAATAATCCTAAATGGTATTTATAGCAAGGGGGAATTTGCCTGATTCAGTGAACCAGAAGTATCTACCCTTTCCTTCACATATCTTCTTCTATACTGAGAAAGCAAGACTGCAACTAACATGAGAAAACAGCCGACATATCCTTTCCAATTCATAGATTCCTGAAGGATGATTATTCCACCTATTAATGCAAACACCGACTCTAGGCTCATAATAATAGCTGCACTGGACGGTTTTGCATGCTTTTGTCCAATTACCTGTAATGTATACGCAATACCAACAGAAAAGACACCACCATATATTATAGGTATCGCTGCCTTCAATATATTCGATAGATGAATGTCTTCCATAAACAATGCAACTGCGGAACTTAAAACAGAGCATGTAAGATATTGTACAAAGGACAGCTTTAATGTATCCATCTTGCGCGTATATTTACTAATTAACAAAATATGAGCAGCAAAGAAAAAGGAACATAAAAAAACAAGGAAGTCACCTCTGGATATTATGAAATTATCCTCTATGCTTATAAAATACAGTCCTATAATAGCTAGGGTAGCTGCCACCCATGTATTCACCCTGGTCTTTTGTTTTAGAAAAATACCGAAGACTGGTACCAAGATAATATAGAAACCTGTTATGAATGCGGCCTTGCCTGCAGTGGTTTCCACCAGACCCAATTGCTGCAAGCCTGCTGCTATAAAAAGAATAAAACCAGCTGAGATTCCCACTTTCCATACAGCTTGATTTTCAGACTTCCTGTCCTTACCGACATTTTCTTTATTACCATTGTCTTGTTTCTTTTTCTGAATCACCATTATAGGCAACAAAGAAAATGCACCTAAAGCAAAACGTATTCCATTTAAGGTAAAACTGCCAATATATCGGGACCCCACACGTTGTGCTACAAAAGCAAAGCCCCATATCATGGCTGCTAAGGTGAGTAACATAGAAGCCTTCAATTCCTTTTTGTGCATTCACATTCATCCTTTTTCTCTTGTCTATTTACATCCATTGCTATTCTATCAGATTTTGCACCGAAGTCTAATATTAATGCTTGCTTTTCACTCGACCTTTTCTCTTATACTTTCAATATCGTTTATCTTTATCTGCACATCCCCATCATTTGTTCTGACAACAATCTTCTCGAAACGGTCTACCTCATCATTTGACAACTCCAAGGTGCCGACTACTTTTTTCTTCTGACCATTATCATAGTAGGAGATGGTGCATCGCTCCCGACTCTTAAGATACTGGCAGAAGGGTTTTTCATACATTTGAGATAATTCAAAGGAATTCATAAAATAGCTCTTATTACATTGACCGAGGATATCAGAGCTACGAAATGGTTAACAGCATTATGGATCTACAAAGTAAATACGGAAAAGAGCATGTGGTGTTACTCCGGGGTAACCATGAACAAATGGCAATCGATTTCTA
>JAAZEK010000168.1 GCA_012512335.1 Clostridiales bacterium
ACTTTATTATTATGGGAACTGAAGGGACTATAGAATTGGATGTATTCCAACGGGAGTTACGATTGCTTCATCATACTGGTAAGCCTAGCTATAAGGGGAATTCTGCTACAATTATTAAAAAGTATAATTGGGATAAGTCAGAAGATCAACTTAATTTTCATGATACAGAGTCGCAAAATCTGGATATAATACATCGAGTAATGAATGGGCTTCCTCCTTCTATTTCACTTGAAGATGCATCTGAAAGCATGCGTTTGTGCCTAGAGTTTGAAGAAGCTTCTGTAAATAATCCGTGGAAGGTTTTTAAACGATAGTTAATTGAGTATTGAGTATTGAGTTATAATGAAACGGATGGCCTACTAAATAAAGGTCATCCGCTTTGTATATTCACCGAAATTTGAATGATAAGTATGATTGGATGGTGCAATATGGTTGTGAGTATTATTACGGTAAAGCTACATGCCCCTTGGGTACATAGCTTAAAAGAAAAAAGAGCTATTGTGAAGAGCCTTATGGGCAGGCTATCCAACAAGTTTAATGTCTCTGTTATCGAGAGTGACGCTCAGGATGTTCATCAGACAATTATCATCTCCTTTGCCTTTCTGGCTGCCAATCAGGGGTTGGCAGATAGCATGGACGAAACTATATGCGACTTTATAGAGGCCAACACTGATGCTGAGGTTTTGGGTTTTCAGAGTGAACGTAGATAGATAATTAGTGTCTTTTTCGACATGGTTATTCCTAATATCTTTTGTTATTTTGTTTTTAGACAGGGTACATATAAGGTAGTTACTGAAGAAACTTAATAGAAATACTCAGTATAAAAATAAACTTTAGGGGGAGTTACATGGACAAAAAGAATCCTATCAATGATGGTCGAAATGATCAGCCTAAAAAGCCTTTAACAGGAGTCAGCGGTCGTCCGATTGCGGACAATGAAAACATTAAGACAGCAGGTAAGCGTGGCGGGGCTATGCTAGAAGACACTTGGTACCTGGAAAAGATGAGTCATTTCAATAGGGAAGTAATACCAGAACGCCGAATGCATGCAAAAGGCTCAGGTGCATTTGGAACCTTTACAGTAACACATGACATCACACAGTACACTAAGGCAGCTATATTCTCTGAAGTTGGTAAACAAACTGACATGTTTGCACGTTTTTCTACGGTTGCTGGAGAAAGAGGAGCGGCAGATGCGGAACGAGATATCCGTGGATTTGCCTTGAAATTCTATACAGATGAAGGTAACTGGGATTTAGCTGGGAATAATACTCCAGTGTTTTTCTTCCGTGATCCTATGCTGTTTCCTGATCTTAACCATGCTGTAAAGCGGGATCCTCGTACCAATATGCGTTCGCCTCAGAACAACTGGGATTTCTGGACTATGATTCCAGAATCACTCTATCAGGTAACCATCACCATGGGTGACAGAGGAATCCCTAAGAGTTTCCGTCATATGCACGGCTTTGGATCTCACACATTTTCACTTATCAATAAGGATAATGAACGTGTTTGGGTTAAGTTCCATTTTGTAACACAGCAGGGTAATGAATATATAATAGATCAAGAGGCAGCAGAGGTGGTTGCTAATGACCGTGAGTCCAATCAAAGAGATCTTTATGAAGCAATAGAACGTGAAGATTATCCAAGATGGACCATGTACATTCAAGTCATGACAGAAGAACAAGCAAGAAGCCATCCCTACAATCCATTTGATCTAACCAAGGTATGGTATCATGGGGACTTTCCATTAATCGAAGTTGGTTATTTTGAATTGAATCGCAATCCAGAAAACTATTATGGAGATGTAGAGCAAGCAGCCTTTAATCCTGCAGATGTAGTTCCAGGCATTGGATACTCACCTGATCGTATGCTTCAGGGTCGCCTATTCGCTTATGGTGATGCCCAGCGTTATCGCCTAGGTGTCAACCATCATCAGATTCCAGTTAATCGTCCGAAAAACGAGACCAACTTTTACCATAGAGATGGTGCAATGCGAGTAGACGGAAACTATGGTAGCAAGTTACATTATAACCCCAATTCCCATGGAGTATGGAAGGATCAGAATGATTTACGGGAACCTGCTTATGATGGAAAGGGTCCAGCTGATTATTACGATTTCCGTGAAGATGATGACAATTATTACGAACAGCCAGGCAAGCTCTTCCGTTTAATGGATGAAGAGTCACAGAAGAGATTGTTTGAAAATACTGCTCGTAACATGCAGGGGACAACAGAGCTGGTGCAAAAACGTCATATACGGCATTGCTTTTTAGCAGACCCTGCTTACGGAGAAGGGGTAGCAAAAGCTTTAGGTATCGACATTAATAATGTTGATATGAATGACACTTATGGAGCCCGTGCTTAAATTAAAAGAATGTTCTCCTATCACAGAATTCTTGTAGTGTTTCATGAATTTTTAATATAGTGATTTACAGTTGTGAAATTTAACGTTGTTAATTAATGCTAGTGTGGGAGTGGCTATACGGATGATGCCACTCCCTTTTTATAACAACATGTGCTAAAATAATGATTAAGGAAGACATAGGAGGAGCAATATGCTATTTATACAATATCCAAAATGTACGAC
>JAAZEK010000169.1 GCA_012512335.1 Clostridiales bacterium
GTATGCGGTAAATGCATACATTGAAGAAACTACCAAAAAACAAGCCTACTATTAAAATCAAAATTGACTGAAAAATCTCCATTCTAATCTCCTCATCTTTATACTAGTTTTATCTACGCAGACAACTTAATCTCACTCACTACTGAAGTCAACAGTCTGCTGGTTATAGTTATCAATCAGTAGGTGGTATTTCAGTTTCTTCTGTAATTTCTTCTTCACCTTGTGTACCTTCTAGAGGTTCTTCTGTTTCAGGTGAATCAGTTGGAACAAATGGGAATGGATTGTCTATACCTTTAGGGGTATTATACGGCCAATCTAAATAACTATCATCTTGTGGGTCTTCAGTAAGCTTGTTCATAGCGTAAAAATCAAGTCCTATGGAGCCACTAATATTGCCATCCGTACCCTGGCTTAACTGTAAGCTATTGATCACTGTAGTTCGATTTAGCTCTTCCAATCGGCGTATAAAGTTCATAACCTCTTCATATTTACCAAATAATGGTGCTTGTATAGTCATGGATTCGACATTAAGCTTTATTGGTTCTTTTGTAGCATTATTATCTCCATTGCCTTCGGGCGAATTATTTACTAGATTAGTGTCTAGATTTTCTACTGCTTGGTTATCTACTTGGAAAAGCTGAGAAAACCCAACAGAATCAGCAGAGGCATTAGAAACACGTAATTGCTCATCCATAAGGAGAATCAGTTTTTTCTGTTGGATTGTTGGTAAATATCTCTGAGAAGACTGCGCAATGGACTGCTGCATTGCTTCAATTTCAGCATTAAGCTGTGGCAAGCTTTCGAGCTCTACCTTAACAGTCTCTACCTCAGTAGTCTTATAATCAAGTTGTTCTTTGGTCGAGGTAAGTTTATCTAGTTGTGGCGAAATTATAAAATAATAGGATAAGGCTAGAAGTAATACTATTCCAGTAAGCTTTAATAAAAAAGTTTCCCTTTTTGTTAATTTCATTGTTCCATCACATCCTTTAATTGACAGCTCATTGCAAATGTGTAAGTTATTTCATTGTTTTCACTTGTCTCATCACTTGTAGTTACTGTTGTTATATCCGATATATGCACATCCTGGAACAAGCCCAAAGCTTGAATATTATTCAGATATTCTGCAATAATCTGACGACTAGGTGCAATTCCCTGTATCTGTAACATCTGAGCATCCATAGAAATATTTTCGAAATATAGTCCCTGTGGAACTGCTGAATTAATTTGTCCGATATATTCAGTACCTATTATACTGATACTTTCAAGGTGTTGGTTAAAAGCTTGTAGAGATAGGTCAAATTGATGAAGATTCTGAATCTCTCTTTGCTTTTCAGTTACTTGCTGCCTCTGAGCTGTAACTTCTTCGGAAGCCAGATAAGCATCTAAATCATCTATTTTATTTTGAGTAGTTGAAATTGTTCGATCCGATAGATAATACGCTCCTGCTATCAGCGCAATATAAAGGAACAGTAAAATAAAAAATCGGATTCTTTTTTTTCGGGACGATTCTTTGTTATCCAATTCCATAGAAAAGAAGTTATAGTCTCTTTTTTGAAGTGTTAAGTTACTCATATCGAATCAACCCTCCCAATGCATTTATAAAGTTCATGGAATTTAACTCGCTTATTTTTTTATCCAATTTTATTATATCTAGATTAGCAATTGTCTGAGTTTTCAGGTTTAATGCTTGCTCTACATATTTAGCCAGAGCCTTTAAACCTGAAGCTCCTCCCATTAGATAAATGCCCTCTATTCGGTTTCCTGTCGTTCTACTAATGTAATATTGAAATATTTTTTGTATTTCTGATAACCAAATGTCAACCTTGGAGCGGATGATGTCATTACACTGATCTGACATGTGTTCATCGAAAACCTCAGGATCTAGGTTAGCTTCTTTAATTTTCTTCTTTTCTGCTTGATCCAATGAAATATTGAAAGCCATCGAAATTTCATCATCAATCTCTTTGGATCCTAAATTTATTATCCGGCTGAAAGCGAGCTTACCCATATTCAATATATGAATTGTAATACTATGGTGACCTAAATCAATAAAAGCATAAGTTTTTTCAGAATTAAATATCTCTCCATTAATAGAAACTTTTTTAGAAAATAATTTTGCTACTGCATTAAAATGCAAGTCCAAAGCTATAGGTTTAAGATCGCACTCCTTAATCAAATTTGTAAAGTTTTCTACCATGTTTATAGGCATAGCTGCTACTTGAATTTTATATTTTGTCACACCATCCTCTATTACTTCCCCGACAACTGTATATTCTACAATGTATTCGCTGGCAACGATTGGCAGATACTGTTCAATTTCATATTTTACCATATTTTCCAATTGCTTTCTATCTGCTGCTGGCAGTAGTATATCTCTGGTAATAACGGATGTGCTTTGAGTTGTAATTACAGCATTTTTTCCCTTGATTTTATTGCTAGTCAAACTGCTACGAATAGTTGACCGCAGCAATTCAAAGTCCTCTATTCTTCCATCATGAAATACACCCACTGGGATGGGACATTCTATGGCATCCCTGATTGCGATAATGTTCTTATTATATTTCCCTTGAATTATATGTATGTTCTGGCTACCTATATCTAAGCAGACTAAGTTTTGACTCAAAGAAATCACCTCTTTACTTTTTATGTTAGTTTATTGAATTGTTTGCATCATATCCATCATTGGAAGGTACATTGCAACTACTAGAAAACCTATGACAAGGGCCATAACAATTATCATTATAGGCTCGAGCATGGTAGTCATCTTCTGTATAGCTACATCTACTTCCTCATCATAAAAATCTGCAGTTTTTTGTAACACATCATCCAAGGCTCCGGATTCTTCTCCAATTCGAATCATAGAGTGCACCATGGGAGGAAACAACCCTAGCCTCTGCACAGGTCCAGATAAATCATAACCCTTACGCATATCTTCTTTGACAGAAATAATTCCATCAGCTATAACTCTATTACCTACTACCTTAGCCACAATATCCATTGCCTGTAGCAGTGGAATCCCACTTGCTAGTAAGGTGGATAAAGTACGTGTGAATCTTGAGGTACTAACCTTAACCACAACATTTTTGACTATTGGTATTTTCAACTTTAATAAATCAAATTGTTGTCTTCCAACGGGAGTTTGTATATATCTACGAATTACATAAACCAGGAGAATGATAGCTAGCAAAAATATATACCAATAATTCTGAAGCGCATTGCTCATATTAAGTAATAACTGGGTAGGTCCAGGCAAAGGGACATCACCGCCTTCAAACATGCCCAGGAAGGTAGGAAGAATGGCTACTAGCATAAAGATAACAACAACAACAGATACCGCTGCTAGGATTATAGGATAAGTCATTGCACCTTTTATCTTGTTTTGTATTTTATTTTCTTTCTCATAGTGAGTAGCCATACGCTCCATTATGATGTCAAGATTTCCACTGGCTTCTCCTGCTTCTACCATGCTGATGAACAACTCAGGAAAATCATTTTGATTTTCTTTCATGGATTCTGAAAGTGTAGATCCCTTCTGAACTGACTCATATACCTTTTCAATTACCTCGCGAAAATAAGGCTTCTCAGTTTGTTGTCTAAGAATGTCAAGGCACTGGATAATAGTAACACCGGCATTAAGCATGGCATAAAACTGTCTAGCAAATATAGCGATTTCTTTGGTCTTTACCTTGTTGAATATTTTTAATTTACTTAAATCAGTGCCTTCAGACACTTCCTTAATTTGAACTGGATGATAGCTTTTGCTTCTCAGCATTTGCATTATTTCACTACGGTCCTTTGCATTATACCTTCCGTTTATGCTGTCTCCAGTCTGACTGACTGCTTTGTATTCAAACAGTGGCATAGTAATCTCCCTCCCATAAATATTCTATAAAAACTATTGTATCATTTACATCAAAACATCCTTAAATGCTGTTTCAACATTTCTCGATCCATAGCCCTTTCCATAGCGGTTTCATTTGTAATGCTTCCCCTTCTGACTAAATCCGCCAATGAAAAGTCCATACTTCTCATACCTGACTTCATTCCAGTCTGGATAGATGTTTGTATCTGATGTGTTCTACCCTCTCTAATCAGATTACGTATTGCGCCATTTGCTAAGAGAATTTCCAATGCAGCTATTCGCCCATCATTAGTCTTTAGAGGTAATAGTTGCTGAGCAATTATTCCTTCTAAAACAGCAGCCAGCTGAGTTTTAATCTGAGATTGTTGGTAGGATGGAAAAGAGTCAATTATTCGGTCTATTGTTTGGTCAGCACTCATAGTATGCAAAGTAGACATGACTAGATGGCCTGTTTCCGCTGCTGTTATAGCTGTACTGATGGTTTCCATATCACGCATCTCACCTACCAAAATAACATCAGGATCCTCACGTAGTGCTGCCCGCAATGAATTGGAAAAAGTAAGGCTGTCACTGCCGATTTCCCTCTGATTGACCATGCTCTTATCATGGGTATGTAGATATTCGATGGGATCTTCCAAGGTGATAATATGACAACGCCTATTCTGGTTTATGTGATTTACCATGGCAGCTAGTGTGGTGGATTTACCACTACCTGTAGGACCAGTAACCAATATCAGCCCTCTAGGTTTTAGGGATAGATCCTTTAAACTGGGAGGGAACCCAAAATCATCAAGATTAGGAGGGTTGATGTTTACAACTCGAATTGCAAGAGCATAGCTTCCCCTTTGCTTGTAAGCATTAACACGAAATCGAGCCAAACCAGGCAAGAAAAATGAAAAGTCCCACTCACCATGCTCATCCAACAGATTTATTTGTTTCTCATCCATCACTTGCTTCACATATTCCTGTGTATCCTCTGGACGCAAGCTATCTGCTTCAATAGTATTAAGTTGGCCATGTACTCGTAATACGGGTGGCACTCCTACAGTGAGATGTAGATCCGACGCCTTTTCCTCAACAGCTTTCTTCAATAATTCACTTATATTGTACAATTTCATCACCTTCCTATTCTATACTGTATGTAACCTTCAGCATTTCTTCTTTAGTTGTTACTCCTTTACGTACCAGTTCGCTACAGCTGTCTTGTAGGGTAATAGTTCCATATTTTGACGCCATAGCTCTAATTGAATCTATAGATGCATTTCGATCTACGAGTTCACGGAGTTCTCGAGTCATAAGCATGACCTCATGGATTGCTGTCCTTCCTCTGTAACCAGTTTGGTTACAGACACTACATCCTTCGCCTTTATATAACATTTCGCCATCCTTTAGATTTATTAGTTCCATTTCGGACTGGCTAGGCTGATATTCTACCTTGCAGTTGGTGCAAATTTTCTTTACCAAACGCTGCGCTACTACACCGACCACAGAGGACGATACAAGGTAAGATTCTACACCCATATCTATGAGACGTGAAACCGTGGATGCTGAGTCGTTAGTATGCATGGTACTTAAAACTAAATGTCCTGTTATAGCAGCTCGTACTGCAATTTCTGCTGTTTCAGTGTCTCTAATTTCACCAATCATGATTATATCTGGATCTTGACGTAAAATGGAGCGTAAGCCATTGGCAAAGGTCAAACCCGCTTTTACATTAACTTGTACCTGATTAACACCATCCAGCCTATACTCAACTGGATCTTCAACTGTGATAATATTTCGATTAATTTTATTTAGCTCTCTTAGCACTGCATATAGGGTTGTCGTCTTACCACTTCCTGTAGGACCAGTAACTAATATGATCCCATTAGGACTTTGTATAATTTTATCAAACATTTCTATATTCTTTTCACTAAACCCCAGCTGGGCTTTAGTTAGTATTGTGCTACTTCGATCCAGAATTCTGATAACAATTTTTTCGCCATAGACAGTAGGCAAAACAGATAAACGAAGGTCTATATCCTTATTATCAATACTCATCTCAACTCTGCCATCTTGGGGAATTCTTTTTTCGGCTATATCCATTTTGCTAATAATCTTAATACGGGTGACTATAGCTGAATGAGTGGTTTTTGATGATGTCATAATCTCCTGAAGCTCACCATCTATACGAAATCGAATTCTAATATTCTTTTCATAAGGCTCAATGTGTATATCACTGGCCTTTGCTCTAACTGCATGCTGGATGATAGAATCTACAAGACGAACAACTGGCGCATTGCTTACCTCACTAAGTATCTCCTCTTCTATTTCAGATATTTGCTCTATACGAGCCTCTTTTGCAAAATCCTCTGCGGCTTTTTCTGCGCTTTCATTGCTATAATATTTATCCAGAGCTGCATGGATATGGCTTCTCAATGCTAAGGCAGGTTTTATTTTCAATCCTGTCGCTATGTTTACATCATCGATAGCATATATATTTAATGGGTCAGTCATAGCTACAGTTAGCTGATTCCCTTCCTTTTCAACTGGAATAAGTGAATGTCTTCGGGCCAAGCTTTCGCTTATCAAACGAGGAACTTCTGGATGTATACTAATTATTGCAAAATCAATATATGGTATTTTTAGCTGGTATTCCAAAGCTTCAACTAGCTGCTGCTCACTTATAATCTGTTCATCTATTAAGAGCTCACCTAGCTTTTTCCCTGTTGTTTTTTGTTTTAAAAGTGCTTCTTCAAGTTGCATAGGTGATAGTATGCCAGAATCCATGAGTATCTCACCCAGGCCTCTTTTATTTCGATTAACCATATTAATCCCCCTATTTGCTGCTTATATCTCTATATATTATAAAATCATATCCAAATAATCTCTTATGTATAACTTGTCAATACCTTCGTAATTAAGTTCGTATATTTCAGATCTTTTATTTTCCAATATAGCATCTTTTATGGACACTACGCTATCCGGATCTAATGACCATGAAGCTTGATTTACTAGGTCAATTTCATCATTATGGCTTCTAAAGGTTCTATTAAACGCTATTTCTTTATAAAGATACGATGCATACTCTTTATCCTCAGAATCTACAACTACATATCCTGGTAAGTAAAGGAATAATAGTTGTAATTCTGGACACCATTTGGTTTTTTCAATAGCCTGGTAATAATTTTTCCAGAAAAAAAACTTCTCAGAGTGGTTCCCCATATACATACCTATATCCTTTAGCTTGGTCCACTCCTCCAACTTGGTTTTTAATTCTTTCGAGATTGAATCCCAAATCCCGCAACTCTTGTCTGGGCTATTATAAAGCGACAGCAGATAGATATTAATATCCTCTACATAGTCATTTACAGTCATAACCTCTAGATAGTGGCTAATATAAGGACAATGAGACTTACTTGTTTCTTGGATTTCATCAAGAAACAATCGTGAGTTCTTATGAAAACCATCACTATTGCAATGCATAAAAAACTCCTGTGATATAGCCTTGGCAAAACTACTTTCTTTTCTAATATTATACCGAGCATAAAAATTTATAAGAATATCTCCTTCTGCTTTTAATACATTCAAAGCTTGCTCTACTAGTTTCTCATCATAGAAATTCATCTTGCTTGCTAAGCTTAGGTCATATATAGTTGGAACATTATCTTTAATATAGTCAGAAATCAAGGCAAAAGATTCCCTTAAGTTTGCATTGGTATAATGCTCCTGCAACATAATCCAATTATACTTATAGAAACGCTTTTTCATACGACTAGATAAGATAATAAAAAGCTTTTCTTTTTGATCTTGAGTGATATCCTTTTTCAGGGCATGAAAAAGCAAATTCAGCTTACTGTTTGGAAGGGAGTTTGCATACTCAACAAGTTCCCTTCCTTGTAATGTGTCTATTTGCTGGAGTAGTATGATTGCTTCATCATTCCTATCCACCCAAGCGATTTCTTCAACATAGGGATGATTTATTCGCACTGAATTCAAGACATTATTAAATTTTAGACTGGGAGGAATAATGGCTAATTCCATTATGAGTCGGTCCTTTCATCTATTATCTTTCTTATATCATTTGTGAGCATTTCATCTTTCAAGCGAAATTTGAACTCTACTCTTCTTGACTTTTCTTTGTCTATGTTGCCATCTATTACGACTGGCTGACTAAATGATTTACCATTTGCAGTTATATAGCCAGCAGCCTGCTCCTTATATTCAAAATTGGGCATTTCTTCACTGAGTATATAGCGTGCTACTTCGCTTGCTCTTCTCTGAGATAAATTAAGATTGGATAAATAAGTTCCTTGATCATCTCCATGACCTTCAATGATAATCTCTGCTATATAATCTCTATTTTCTTCGTTTAAAAGTATGGTTAACCAAATAGGAACAAATTCTTTTAGATAATTGGCTCCTTCCTCAGTAATGTCACTTTCACTGGATTCAAAAAGATAACCATCTCCCAATCTTATGGAACCAGTTTGATCGTCAATGTGCAGTTGTTGATTGAACTCAGAAAATTGAACTAACAATGCGTCAATTATATTAGTGTGACCTTCAATTAATTCATTTTTTGAAGCTTCTTGAACTGAAGCTTGGTTTTCTCGACGGTTCAGTTCTTCCTCTTTCTCTTGTAAACTGTGTTCTAGATTAATTAATTGTTCCTCTTTCTCTTTGAGTTCACTATTAGTTAATATTACCCCATTAGCTGGTTCATCTTCATTTACATTTAAAAAGGCTGATAAGAATAATAAAGAAATAATAAGCAAAGCCAAAAATGAGATTGCTGTAGTATTAATATAATTCCAAATAGAGTGATAGTATTTTTTTTTCATAAGTATATTAACCTACCTCTCTTCTGCGGTACCAGTCTACGCTTTCTTATCAAGTTAGTAATAGAAACTCACTCTAGATGATTTTTAAGTGAATCAATTACTATAGGCAAATCATCAATAGAATCCCTAATTTCAATAATGGTTTGACTTAAGCGCTGGGTGATTTCACTAAGACCCTCGTCGAACTCTGTTATAGTTTTCTCTGTACCATTCCCTACTGCCTCTGTAAATTCCTTCATTGTTATCTTTAAGTTACCATTTAACTCCTGCAATCGTATGGCAATTTCATTGGAAACATGACTCATACCTTTAGATTGTTCCACTAAGCTTTGATTCAAGCTGTGGTTGGAGTTGACTAAAGTGCTAATAGCCTGGGAAACGGATCCTTCCAACTGAGTAAAACTGGTGTCAATCATTTCAGAAAAACGCGTCATTGCATTTTCCCATCTACTAGAGGTATCCTCTTGATACCCTTGTATCTGCGTGGATAAACATTGAATATAGTTATCATACTCGTCTTTTAAATTTTCACGCTCTGTCTTCATAGTTTCCAAAGTATCTGAATTGAGGAGGACTATGTTGCTTAGAGACTCGGAAAGCTGTTGTAGCTCCTGTAGACTGGCAGTTAAATAACGACTGCTGTCAGCCATTTCCTGTTGGTATAGTGTAATGGAGGAAACAATGGAATCTGAAGCTATATTAACTGCTACTTGATTTTCGACTCCTCTAATCAGTTCGTTAACCAATATTTGGCTTTGCTCCATTGTTTGAGCTTGATTAGCGTTAAAATTGCGTAGAGATTCACCTAAACCTTGTATTTGTCCATGGGTTTGCCCATAAAGGTTTTCAAGGAAAGAATCGACCATATGATTTATGCCATCCTGCTGCATATCTGCTGTATATTGGACATAATTCGTCAAACTAGTGGCCATATCATTGATGGCTGTGCTTATGTATTCATATTTATTGTCATCTTTAGTTTGAACCAATTTTCTGTTAAGCAATTTTTGTATTTCAGCTACAGAGATCTTCGCTTTACTTAAACATGATCCTGTGAGCATGCCAAAGAGATAAGAAAGCAAAATAGTAAATATGAAAATCAGGAGGACCTGGCCGATGGTAGCATACAGATTAGTAGATAGGTCTGCACCTTCAGGAAGTGCTGCTAAGGAAAAAAAGAGACAAAAAAAGGATGCTACAAGCCCTATAGCTAACAAAAAGCCTGGTATAGATTCAGTATATTCTCGTTTGGCAGGGATATCGATTATGTCTGCTTCATTAAAATACAACTCAAGCTCTGGTTCTGATTCTCGATTCTCTATATAATCCACCCATATGCCATTTAAAACAGATTTCTTGTTTAGATTATTTAAGTAATTGCTTATGAGGGATTCATTTCGCTCTTCTTGATTGCTGAATCTAGAAATAAAAACAGTAAAATCCTTAAGTTCCTTTTTGATTGGTTTAATAAGGTATAGATGATATCGGATAAAAAAAACAAACCAAAACAAAATTAGAATCCCAATGGAAATTACTAAGGTATAGGGGTTCACTACCAAAGCAAGTTCCTTTATCCACTGTTCAGTCAAAACAACAACCTCCTTAAAAGTATATAGTGATTAAGTCAATCCACGTTTAGCTGCATTGGTCATAATCTGCCAAGCTGATGGTGGTAAGCTTTCATCAAGCCAAATTTCAACTGCTCTAAGCCCTTGTCCAATTAGCATTCCAAGTCCACCCATTGTTTTGCAGGACTGCAACTTTGCATATTGTAGCATTGCAGTTTCACTTGGATTGTATACAATATCATAAACGAAGGTGTTCTCGTTTAATTTATACCCCTCTAGGGGGTTTCCCTCTGTGTTTGGCCACATTCCCAAACGAGTGGTATTGATAATTATATCAGCATCAACCGGAATGGAATCATCTACCTTGACCAATTCCTTATTCTTGTATTGGTTGATAATTTCAGCCAACACTTCCGCTCTTTGTTTAGTTCGGTTTACTATGGTAATAGATTCTGGGTTTTCCCCTGCTATCGCTACACCAATAGCCCGAGCAGACCCGCCAGCCCCCAAGAGGACAACTTTAGCTCCATAAACAGAATAACCAGACTGACTCAATGATTGTAGAAAGCCCTGTCCATCTGTATTATAGCCAATTAGCTTTCCCTTATCTATCTTTACTGTATTGATGGCTCCTATAACTTGAGCATCACTGTCTATATAATCAACTATCTCAAATATAGCTTCCTTATAAGGCACTGTAACATTAAACCCTATGAACCCAAGAGCATTAAAGCCTTTAGCAGCCTCTGCGACTTGGTCCTGCTTGACATCGAATGCATGGTATACCAAATCAAAGCCTAATGAACGATATAAATTATTATGTATAACTGGCGATAAGCTGTGTGCGACCGGATGACCTATAAGTCCAACTAACTTTGTTGCCGGTGTGATTTCCATTAATAACTCCTTCCGGTAAATAAGTTTTCCAAAATCCTTACAAAACGAGTTCCAATAAATTCCTTCTTGTCAATAGGTTCTACCAATATGGTATATAAACCTGCCCGGTTACCACCTAAGATGTCCGTAAAAAGTTGGTCGCCAATGATTAGTGTGTTTCTATGGTCAGCATTAAGTGCTGTGATAGCACTTTGAAATGCTCCGAGTAATGGTTTTCCGCCTCTTGGAGCTGCAATAACACCAAGCTCAGAGGCAAATTGTTGAACTTTTTCTTGATTATTGTTGGATAGTAAACATATACAAAAACCTTTATTTTCAAGCTTCAAAACCCATTTTTTCAACTTATCACTGACACTATAAGTATTCCAAGCGGTAATTGTATTATCGACATCTAGGATCATATTCTTATATCCAGAATCCCAAAGAGGCTGGAAGTCGATGTCAAAAATGGAGTCCACCGCCAGTCGGGGTTTTAGCATGCTGCGCAAATATCATCTTCCTTTACATAACTAATATATTTCTATACAAACTTATATTTCTATACACTATATAATATAGAAA
>JAAZEK010000022.1 GCA_012512335.1 Clostridiales bacterium
ACTTGGCAGACTGCAATGTCCTTGAAGGATGAGAGTTTGACAATAACAAATGTCAACCAACAGATCCAAACTTTGAAAAAAGGAATATCAGATCTGGGAGTAGTCAATGTTAATGCTATAGAAGACTATAAGCGAGTAAGCGAGCGTTATGAGTTTTTGAATGAGCAGAGAAATGATTTGATTATGGCTAAAGATAATCTAAGGGAAGTAATAAAGGAAATCACTACTACCATGAAGAAGAGATTCCATGAAGAATTCACCATAATAAACCAATGTTTTGGTGTAACTTTTAAAGAACTCTTTGGTGGTGGCCATGCTCAATTGATACTGGAAGACCCTGAGGACATATTAAATTGCGGTATAGAGATTGTAGCTCAGCCCCCAGGCAAGAAACTGCAAAGCCTATCACTGCTATCTGGTGGAGAGCGGGCACTAACTGCCATAGCCATACTATTTGGAATTCTCAAACACAAGCCAACCCCATTTTGTGTGCTGGATGAGATTGATGCAGCTTTGGATGATAGCAATGTTAACCAGTTTGGTAAGTTTGTCAGAGAATTTTCTAGTGATACTCAGTTTGTTATCATTACACACAGGAAGGGTACAATGGAAGTTTGCGATGCTATCTATGGGATAGCGATGGAAGAGAAGGGCGTATCGAAGATGATTTCTGTGAAGTTCGATGAAATGGTAAGCTAACTTCCCGTATGCTTTATCCATTATCACCCGGAACCCATAGACTATTGCCTAGAGTCTAGTGTAGAACGCCAAGTGGCTAGCGCCTAATACCTAGCAGCTAATATAGGAGGAAAAAATGGAAAAACAAAATAAAGGAAACTTTTTCACGAGACTTAAAGAAGGATTAAGCAAAACAAGAAGCGGTATTACCAACCGTGTAGATGAATTAGTTAAGTATTACAGAGAAATCGACGATGATTTCTTTGAAGAATTAGAAGAAACTCTAATCATCGCTGATGTAGGGATGCAAACTACTCAGAAAATAGTGGACCGTATTCGTAAGAGAGTTAAAGACGAAAAAATTGGGGACGTTTCTAAAATAAAGGGTTTGTTGAAGGAAGAAATCGCTTCCATTTTGGAAAAGGGTAGCCATGACTTAGAATTCAAAAGCCCAACAATAATATTGGTAGTAGGGGTAAATGGCGTAGGTAAAACTACTACTATAGGTAAACTGGCCAACCGTTATCGTAGCGAAGGAAAACAGGTACTGGTAGCAGCTGCTGATACCTTCCGTGCTGCTGCTGGCGAGCAACTAGAGGTATGGTGCAAACGAGCACAAGTACCTATCATACGTCACGAGGAAGGCGCTGATCCAGCTGCTGTAGTATTTGATGCGGTTCAGTCTGCTAAATCCAGGAAAACTGATATACTGCTATGCGATACAGCAGGTAGACTACATAACAAAAAGAACCTTATGAATGAGCTGGAGAAAATCAACCGTATAATTGATCGGGAGTTTCCTGATGCTCACAAAGAGGTTCTGTTAGTTATAGATGCAACAACAGGTCAAAACGCCATATCTCAGGCAAGTCTATTCAAAGAAGCAGTAGGTATTACTGGCATTGCTCTAACCAAATTGGACGGTACTGCGAAAGGTGGAGTAGTTATCGCCATCAAGTCTCAGCTTGATATTCCAATTTATTATGTCGGTGTAGGTGAACAGATGGATGACCTGCAACCCTTCCAACCGAAGGAATTTGCCAATGCACTGTTTGATTGATAAAACAGAAAAATAGCCGTCAAAGAAAAATACTTGACGGTTCTTTTGTTCTGAAGTATAATGGTTTACGGTAAAGGAAAAATACTTGACCATCTGCAAAAGAAGGTCATATGGGGCTGGTGTGGGTAAATGGATAAATTCACACAAATGGCAGTTCTACTTGATATTTACGGAGGGCTGTTAACAGATAAGCAAAAGGATGTTATGGAGCAATATTACAGTTATGACTTATCTCTGCAGGAAATTGCTGAAAATGCAGGCATAACCAAGCAAGGCGTCCATGATCTTATCCGTCGTGCCGAGCATACCCTTATAAAAACCGATGAGAAGCTGGGCTTTATAAATCGCTTGACGAATATCCAAGTATGTTTGGAAAAGGTCGAACAAAGACTAGAGTCTGAAGAGAGCAAGTCCGCTGAAGTGGTTGCCTGCCGAGAGGAAATCGTGAATATAATAAATACCTTTTTAGGAGGCTGATAGATTGGCATTCGAAAGTTTAACAGACAAACTACAATCTGCTTTTAAAAAGTTGACAGGCAAAGGCAAGCTAAACGAGAAAGATGTTAAGGAAGCCATGCGTGAGGTAAAAATGGCGTTGCTGGAAGCTGACGTCAATTTTATGGTCGTAAAGGATTTAATAAAGAAGATTACAGAACGAGCTGTAGGCTCAGAAATAATGGAAAGCCTTACACCTGGTCAGCAGGTAGTTAAGGTAGTAAATGAAGAGCTCACAAGCCTAATGGGTGGCACTCAAAGTAAAGTAGTAATGGCATCTAAGCCTCCAACCATACTTATGATGGTTGGATTACAAGGTGCTGGTAAGACCACTCACGCTGGAAAGTTAGCGAACTATTTCAAGAAGCAGGGTAAGAGCCCAATGTTGGTTGCCTGCGATATCTATCGCCCTGCTGCCATCAAACAGCTTCAAGTGGTAGGGGATAGGGTAAAGACACCAGTGTTCGAGCGAGGTCAGACGGATCCTGTTTCTATAGTTCGAGAAGCACTTGAATATTCTAAGGAACATCAGCACGACATGGTTATAATCGATACAGCTGGTCGACTGCATATTAACGAAGAACTTATGGATGAACTAAAAGCCATTAAAGGAGAAGTTCGCCCACATGAAATTCTATTGGTAGTCGATGCCATGACTGGGCAGGATGCAGTTACAGTAGCCCAGTCCTTCAATGAACAGTTAGGCATTGATGGCTTGATTCTAACCAAGCTAGATGGGGACACTCGAGGCGGTTCGGCGCTGTCAGCCAAAGCAGTTACGGGCAAGCCCATTAAATTTATCGGAATCGGTGAAAAGTTAGACGATTTGGAAGTCTTCCATCCCGACAGAATGGCATCCCGCATACTAGGAATGGGTGATGTACTATCCATCATCGAAAAGGCACAAGCCAACATAGATTTGATCAAAGCCCAAGAGATGGAGAAAAAGCTTCGCACCCAAAGCTTTACCTTGGATGATTACCTGGAGCAATTGGAACAGGTAAAGAACATGGGCTCTATGCAAGATATTCTGAACATGATCCCAGGAATGGGTAAAAAGCTAGGGAACGTACAGCTGGATGAGAAGCAAATTCCTAGAACACAAGCCATTATCCAGTCCATGACTCCAAAGGAAAGAACTAATCCGTCCATCATCAATGCCAGCCGTAGAAAGCGAATTGCCATCGGCAGTGGCACTCGAATTCAGGATGTTAATCAATTGCTTAAGTCCTATGAAGAGCTGAAGAAGATGATGAAGCAGATGACTGACATGAACAAAGGTAAGAAGAAAGGCAAGATGCGTCTACCTTTCATGTAATTTAGCTAGCAACTGATTTTTATCAGTTTGCATATAGATGATTTTAAGAAACTAGTGGAGGTGAAAATATGGTAAAGATAAGATTGAAAAGAATAGGAGCTAAGAAGCGTCCTTTTTATCGTTTGGTGGTAGCAGATTCTCGTTATCCCAGAAATGGTAGATTCATAGAAGAGATAGGCACATACGATCCCAATACTAATCCATCCACAGTCAATATTGATGCTGACAAAGCAAAGGATTGGCTGGGAAAAGGTGCACAGCCCACTGACACCGTAAGGGCTCTTCTTAAGAAGAACGGCGTACTATAGGAGGCAGAGCCATGGTTGAATTGGTAAAGTTAATTGCACAATCACTGGTGGACGACCCCGAACAGGTAGATGTACAGCAAGTAGAAGGGGACGATGTTATCACCATAGAACTAAGGGTAGCTCAGGAAGATATGGGTAAGGTAATCGGCAAGCAGGGCCGTATTGCTAAAGCCATCCGCACAGTAGTGAAGGCAGCATCCTTAAAGGAAAAGAAAAAAGTAACTGTTGAGATTATTTAGGGTGGAAGTGTAATGCTGGAATATCTATCCGTTGGTATAATACTCAAGCCTCAAGGCTTAAAAGGTGAAATAAAGGTTAAACCTCTAACTGATGACCCAAGACGGTTTGACACCCTGCAAAAGCTGTTCCTTAAAAACAAGGAAGGGACCTACAAAGAGTTACGGATTGCTTCTCGTCGTTATGACAAGAGTTTTGTATACTTGATGTTAACAGGATATGAAACCATTGAATCTGTAGAACCCCTCCGAAATCAGGAGCTTTGGATTTCTAGAGATATGGTTCGTAAACTACCCCAGTTTACTTATCTAATTCCCGATTTGATTAATAGCCGAGTAGAAACCATAGATGGCAAATACTTGGGTCAATTATCTCAAGTATTAGAAACTGGTGCTAATGATGTATATGTGGTAAGGGGAGGTCCTATGGGTGAGGTACTGATTCCAGCCCTAAAAAAGGTGGTCACCCATGTGGATATACCAAATCAGTTGATTCAGGTAGATTTGACTGACATGGAAGGATTGCTGCCTGATGAAGATTGATATACTAACCCTGTTTCCTGAAATGTTTGAAACCTTTCAAACATCAAGTATTCTAGGGCGAGCAGTGGAAAATGAATTGGTATCAATACAAACTCATAACATTAGAGACTTTGCTTTAAATAAACACAAGCAGGCAGATGACTACCCCTATGGTGGTGGTGCTGGAATGGTTATGATGCCTCAACCCCTATCGGATTGCATAAGTCATGTACTTTCCAGCTATCCAGAAGAGAAGCCAAAGGTAATCTATCTTTCTCCTCAGGGGAAGGTGTTAACCCAGGAGCTGGCGCAACAGTTTTCCATGGAATCTTCATTGGTTCTTTTATGTGGTCACTATGAGGGCATCGATCAAAGGGTCATTGACAAATACGTAGATATGGAAATATCCATAGGCGATTATATACTAACTGGTGGCGAACTACCGGCAATGGTGCTCGTAGATTGTGTAACACGCCTAATCCCCGGTGTACTAGGCAGTTCCGAGTCCATCCTGGAGGAGTCCCACTCCGCAGGTCTTCTGGAATACCCTCAATATACCCGGCCAGCAGTATATGATGGTCAGGAGGTTCCACCGGTATTATTATCGGGAAACCATAAAGAAATTGAAAATTGGCGAAGGCAACAGAGCTTACTAAACACCCTACGCAAGCGCCCCGATCTTTTGGATAAAGGTGCTTTGTCAAAGGATGATAGCTTATGAACGCTTGGAAGAAGGAGGTTAAAAACCGATGAACATTATTCAACAAATAGAAAAAGAACAATTGCGTAAAGATATGCCAGTATTCTCCATTGGAGATACCGTAAGAGTATTTGTAAAAGTTGTAGAGGGAAGTCGTGAAAGACTTCAGGCTTTTGAAGGTACTTTAATCAAAAGAAATGGCGGAGGCGTCAGAGAAACCTTTACCGTTCGAAGAATTTCCTACGGAGTAGGGGTTGAGAGAACTTTCCCCATTCATAGCCCCAGAATCGACCATGTTGAAGTAGTGCGTAAAGGTAAGGTTCGTAGAGCCAGATTATACTACTTACGTGATAGAGTGGGCAAAGCTGCCAAGGTTAAAGAGAGACAAGCAAACAGATAAGAATTCTATGGGACTGGCAACAGTCCCATTTTACTTTATATATATGTAAAGGCAGGTAATATACAGCATGGAAGAGCATAATATCGTTAAAGATGCTACAGTGGAAGTCGAAACTGATTCCAAAAAGGATTCAGAGAAGAATGCTAAGAAGGAAGCTACAGAATGGATCCAAGCTATCGTTACAGCTGTGGTACTGGCACTGCTGATACGTATATTTTTATTTGAAATAATCTTGGTAGTAGGAGGATCCATGATACCGACTCTGGATGATGGAGATAGGGTATTTGTAAACAAAATTGGATACATAATAGGTGAGCCAGAGCTAGGAGATGTTGTTATTTTCAAAACTCCTGAGGATGGAAAGACAAGTTATGTAAAGCGTGTGATCGGTCTGCCAGGGGATCAGGTTGAAATTATTGATGGCATAGTCTATGTCAATGAAGAATCTCTATCAGAGCCATATATTTCTGAACAACCATTTAATGACTTTGCATTAGAAACAGTGCCAGAAGGCAGAATATTTGTCCTAGGTGATAACCGTAATCATAGCAAAGATAGTAGGGATTATCATGTAGGATTTGTTCCTATGGATAACCTGGTAGGTAAAGCTGTGTGGCGTATTTGGCCCTTAGACAGCTTGTCAGCAATAAAATAGAAAGAGGTTAATATTTTTTGAATATCAACTGGTATCCTGGCCATATGGCCAAAGCGAAGCGATTGATAAATGAAAATCTAAAATTGGTGGATATGGTCATTGAACTTCTCGATGCCAGAATACCCAATAGCAGTACTAATCCGGACTTCCAAAGTCTGTATCAAAACAAAATAAGAGTTGTAGTATTGAACAAAAGTGACTATGCTGACGCTGATAAAACAAAGCTTTGGAAGGATTACTATGAAAAACAGGACATCACTGTCCTTACTATAAATTCTTTAAACAAGAAGGACATACAAAAGCTGAAAAAATCCTTGTTTGCTCTTGCTGATGAAAAACAAAAAGAAATCAAACAACGGAAGGGAATTAACAAAACCATCCGTACTATGGTGGTAGGAATTCCCAATGTTGGAAAGTCTACTTTGATCAATGCCATTTCTGGTTCAGCAAAGACAAAGACTGGAGATCGCCCAGGTGTAACCAAGACAAAACAATGGGTTAAAGTAAGCCCATACTTCGAACTACTGGATACCCCAGGCCTCTTGTGGCCTAAGCTGGATGATAAAAATACAGGATTACATCTTGCGTATACTGGTTCTATTAAAGAAGAAATCATGGATCTAGATGAAATAGTTTTTCGATTCCTTGAGGAAATGTCATTACTTTATCCTCGTCATCTTACAGAACGTTATCGAATCCAAGACCTGGACAAGAAAGGTCATGAGATTCTAACAGATATATCAGTTAATAGAGGATGGCTGCAATCAGGTGGGGTTCCCGATTTAACCAGAGCTGCCAAGCAAGTACTAGACGAATATCAAGCTGGCACCCTTGGCCGTACTACACTAGAACTACCGTAAAAAGTAAATCATCTGCCTCCTTATATATAGAAGGAAATTCGACAGTAATATCGAATATGTAAAGTGGTGAGGGGGGTAATACGTTTGAATATACAGCAAAAAACCATTTCAGAAGTAAAAGAGATTCTTATGCAAGAAGAAAATATATCAGAAACCTTACTAGCTGCCATGAAAGACGACAGTCGTATTGGCATACAAAAATTGCTAGAACGATATTATCGAGAGCAAGTAGAGCAGATAGAAAAACATAAAAAAGCTCAATATATGCTTTTTCAGGAAAGAAAGCTATGGTCAAAGGGTTATTCTTTTATAGGCGGAATAGATGAAGCTGGTAGAGGACCTTTAGCAGGACCAGTTGTTTCTGCCTGTGTTGTTTTACCAAAAGAATTAATTATAGAAGGAGTAGATGACTCCAAAAAGCTAAGCCCGTATAAAAGAGAATATTTATTTGATATTATCATGAAAAAAGCACTATCAGTTGGCTTTGGTATTGTTGATCATAATCAAATTGATAAAGTAAATATTTATCAGGCAACCATAGAATCTATGGAGCAAGCAGTAAAAGCCTGTAGACAATCACCAGATTATCTATTGTTGGATGCAATGCAATTAAAGAGCATTCCATTAGCTCAGCTATCCCTAATTGGTGGAGATTCTAAGTCTCAAAGCATAGCAGCAGCTTCCATCATAGCTAAAGTAACCCGAGACAAAATCATGATGAGCTTTGCGAAAATTTATCCAGAGTATGGATTTGAAAAGCATAAAGGATATGGAACAGAAGAGCATGTAGAAGCTATTAGAAAGCATGGACTCTCACCTATTCATCGAAAAAGCTTTTTGACAAAGATATTATAAGGAGGCCTCTCATTATGCTGGCTAAGGTAAAGAGCACTGGCTTATTTGGTATCAATGGTTACATAATAGATATAGAAGCGGACATCTCCAATGGTCTGCCAGGGTTTGATATAGTAGGGCTGGCGGATATTGCTGTTAAAGAATCTCGAGAACGAGTTCGAGCCGCTATAAAAAACAGTGGATTTGACTTTCCTATGAAGCGTATTACTATTAATATGGCACCTGGTGATACTCGAAAGGAAGGTCCCGCATATGACTTAGCCATAGCTATGGGAATTCTTATTGCCACCAACCAAGCAAGAGCCATCCCGGATTTTGAACCAATATTCTTAGGTGAATTATCCCTAGATGGAAGCATAAGGCCAGTTAGTGGTGTTCTGCCCATGCTATTGTCCGTATCAGATACCGAGCACGATGTCATTTTACCAACAAACAATGCGCCAGAAGCTAGTCACGTGGAGGGAATGAATGTTTACGCCTTTGAACACCTAATAGACTTGGTGTCTGCACTAAACGGTGAAAGCTCATTTTCTCCCTATCAGCCAACAGATGAATTAGCTTTAAATAAGGAAAGCACCTATTACGATGACTATTTTGATGTAAAAGGTCAGGAAGGTGCAAAACGAGCATTGAAAATAGCTGCAGCTGGTGGCCATAATATAATTATGCTGGGTAGTCCAGGTACTGGTAAAACCATGCTAGCTAAAAGATTGCCTTCAATTCTCCCTGAGCTTACATATGCAGAAGCAATTGAAACTACTAAGATATATAGTGCAGCTGCCGAACTGGATGCCACTCAGGGGCTAATTCACGCTAGACCTTTCCGAGCACCCCATCATACTGCATCTGCGGTAGCACTGGTAGGTGGGGGGAGGGTTCCTAAGCCAGGTGAAATAAGCTTAGCACATAATGGTGTTCTCTTTCTAGATGAATTACCAGAATATAAAAGAGATGTATTAGAGGTGCTAAGACAACCATTGGAGGATGGTAAAATTACAGTTTCAAGGGTACAAGGTTCAGCTACCTTTCCTGCTAAGTTTATGCTGGTAGGCAGTATGAATCCTTGTCCGTGCGGTTATCATGGTGATTCGAGTCACGATTGTCATTGCACACCTAATCAGATTTCTCGTTATCTTGATCGTATTTCTGGACCATTATTAGATAGATTTGATATCCATCTAGAAGTTCGCCCTATTAGCTTTGATAAGTTAACAGGAGGACGTAAGGGAGAAACTTCTCAAGAAATGAAGGAAGCAGTGGATGGTGCTCGCAATCAACAGTTGGATAGGTATAAAAATAAGGGCATATATAGTAATGCCCAGTTAAATTCAAAGCAGATAGAAATACATTGTAAGCTTACTGATAGCCAGAAAAAAATGATAAAACAAGCTTTTACCGCATTATCCTTAAGTGCCAGGGCTTATGATCGTATTCTTCGGGTAGCCAGAACCATAGCTGATTTAGAAGGAGAGGAGAATCTACTAGATCAAAATCTAGCAGAAGCTATCCAATATCGTAGTTTGGATCGACAATTTTGGTCTTATTGATTTAATTCTTTTCTTAGTTCTTCCAAGCCTTTTTCTTTAAGCCTAGATACCTTTCGTTGGTTAATTCCAAGTTTCGTTGCTGCTTCTTCTTGGGTCATGTCTCGGAAGAAGAGCATAATTATAACTTTTTTTTGCAAATCCTTAAGTTTGTTAATAGCTTGCGTAAGCACCAGCCTATCCTCAATAGGTAACCTGAAGCTCTCTAGGTTTTGATTAGCTATCTTGGTTAAATCTAAAGCATCGAAACTAACCATGCCACCTTTCATAACTTCGGTGACAGCACCAACTTTAAGGTTCAGGGCATTAGCTATCTCAGAAATTTCAGGGACTTCACTGGTTTCCTTTAGTCTATTATCAACATATTGTTCAACTCTATACTGCAAGTCTTTTATAACGCCTGGCTTATAGTATGAGGACTCCGAGCGCATATAATGACGCAACTCACCCATAATACAATGGCCAGCATAAGTTGAGAATTTTGTGCCGACTTTAGGATCGTATCGTTTAATAGCTTTCAGCAGTCCTTCAACACCTTCTTGATACAAATCCTGAGAATTCCTGTCACCACCATAAAGCCTGATGAAATAGTATATCAGCCCTCTGCTGCTTTCTACAATTTCGTGTAAAAGAGCAGGATCGTGGTTTTGTTTGTATGTAATAACTAAAGCATCCAAGTCTTTTTGTTTAGGTTCTGGTTCTACGTGGGCCGACAATACTACACCCCCTTTTGTAAAACGAGTATTTGTTACTACATTGTACCATAACAAGAAAACATTTTCATTATTTTGTCTAAAAAAATATGTTACAGGTAATATAAATAAATGTATCTATCCTTAATCCTTTTTCTTTTTTCTGAAAAATGATATGCCACCAAAGCCACTTATTATGGATATATAAAATCCAAAGTCATACCAAAATCCAGTGTTTGCTACCTCATAGATTCTTATATTATCTTTAAACAATGATAAGATTAGTGAAACAGGGGCCAACCAACCGTGCCATATTCCCCATAAGAAGCCGGCTGGGTTTTCTGAAGTATACTTACTGTCTCCAGGAACACAGCTGGAAATAAGCGCTATCACCATAATTAAGAGAATTAATAGTAGTATTTTATTTTTCAATAGAATCAACTCCAATAATAAAGATTATCTCTATAATTGATTCTACATTAGAACTAGATTTTCCTTCTAAATTAAATTAAGGCAACTAAATCGAAGACTGAAGGTATAATTATAGCTTCAGCTTCTTCTTTTCTGCATCCAGTGTCAAATAATCTATTCTTTCTATCATCCATGCTGTATGCAGATCCTCATCGATAAAATTAGCCCATAGTGTATCGAGTAGCTTCTTATCCTTGACTTCATCAATTAACTTTTTATAGTCCGCTTTTGCCTTCTGCTCGACAGCGACATTTATTCTAAGCATATTTATTATACCTGTAGTAGGGGTAATGTTACCAACCAGTTTTCCCAGGTAAGATGATATTACATCCCTTGATTGTGTTGGCTCGCTTCCTAGGCCTTTTATATATTCAGCAATGTTGTCAACGTGCTCTTGCTCAATGCTTGCAAATCGGACAAGTGCTTTTGAAATATATTTATCCTTTATCATCTTCGCTTGTGAAATATAATTATCAACCTGTGTAACCTCTAAGGCATAGAACCAATTTAACCGACTAATTAGTTTTTCTCTTTCCATTTGAGTATCCTTCTTCCTATTACTTTCTATTTACTATATCCACTGGAGCATTCACCCCAATTAGAATCATAATCAGTAATAATATGTGGCTCAGACCATGTATTTCCTTCATCTTCACTTAACAACATGAATACCCCTGGTCTTCCTGAGAGACATACGATTTTTCCATCGCTCATTTTAACTAAACGAGGC
>JAAZEK010000170.1 GCA_012512335.1 Clostridiales bacterium
ATAGCTATCCTGGAGGCTGAAATGGATAAAAAACAAATTCGCAAATGGAGGCATGAACTGCCCTTGTATGTTATGTTGATTCCTCCAGTTATAATCATATTGATATATTCCTATGGACCAATGGTAGGTAATGTCATTGCACTGCAAAAGTTTTTACCAGGGAAAGGTCTATTTGGATCGGAATTTATCGGCTTGGAGAACTTTAGATATATCTTTAGAATGCCAAATATCTGGAGCGTAGTCTACAATACTATTTTTATAGCCATAATGAAAATGGCTGCAGGACTAATAGTTCCAGTAACGGTGGCTTTATTACTTAATGAAGTCCTTAATACAGCATTCAAAAGAACGGTGCAAACCATAATCTATCTCCCATATTTTTTATCTTGGGTAATACTGGCAGGTATCTTGATTGATATTCTATCTCCATCAGGAGTTGTGAACCAACTACTAGGATATATGGGCATACAGTCTACATTCTTCTTAGGGGATGCTACGATATTCCCTTACACTATTGTGGTAACTGATGTATGGAAGAATTTTGGCTTTGGGACGATTATATATTTAGCAGCTTTAACATCTATAGACCCGAATTTGTATGAGGCTGCTTTGATAGACAGTGCCAATCGCTGGCAGCAAACCTGGAATATTACCCTGCCTGGTATTTCTACTACTGTCATCCTGATGATAGTTCTTAGTACGGGAAATATTCTAAATGCAGGCTTTGAACAGATCTTTAACTTATATGGGCCATTGGTGTATAGCACTGGTGATATTATCGATACATTGGTATATAGGATGGGAATTGACAACTATCAGTATGGACCTGCAACTGCCGTAGGCATGATGAAATCCCTTGTAGCCCTAATATTTATTGCAGTTTCAAACAAGGTGGCTCATAAAGTAGCCGGATACCGAGTGTTTTAGGAGGATGAGCATGAGAATAAAAAGATCTCGTAGCTATAATGTTTTTTTGACAATCAATTATATTTTTCTATTTCTTATTGCTGCATCATGTATATTTCCCATTCTACATGTACTAGCGCTTTCTATGTCATCTAGTGTAGCTGCCTCAAGCGGAAGGGTTCTTGTATTTCCAGTAGAGTTTAACTTAAGCTCATATGGCTTTGTAATGAGAAATAATTCCTTTGTAAGAGCTTTTGCTATTTCTGTAGCCAGGGTTATGATTGGTGTTCCTGTGAATATGCTAATGACCATACTGGTTGCATATCCACTTTCCCGAAGCAAATCCCAATTTCGGGCAAAAGGATTATTTACTTGGTTCTTTCTTATTACCATACTTTATAGTGGAGGAATGATTCCCTGGTATATGGTAATAAAGGAAACCAAACTTCTGAACTCAATCTGGGCTTTAATAATTCCTGGTGCGGTGCCTGTTTTTAATGTAATTTTGCTTATTAATTATCTAAGGGGGCTTCCGGGTGAGCTGGAAGAAGCAGCTTATATTGACGGGGCAGGGCATTGGCGTATTCTTTGGAGTGTATGTCTGCCACTATCCATTCCTATTTTAGCTACTATAACTCTTTTTGCTCTGCTTTCCCACTGGAATTCGTGGTTTGACGGATTAATCTTAATGAATGATCCAAGCAAATATCCTTTGCAGAGCTATATGCAGACAATTATTATTAATCGAGATCCTAATACCTTAACGGAACGGGATTTGGATTTAATAAAAATTATTAACGAACGGACCATAAAATCAGCACAATTGGTTATTGCAATGGTACCTATTATATGCGTTTACCCCTTCCTTCAAAGATACTTTACCACTGGGCTTGTGCTAGGTGGGATCAAAGGATAGCTGGGATCAAAAGTGAGCGCAACAGTGAGTGGAATATTTGCTATTTTAAGCTGTGGATAGAAAAATATAAAATGTAATTTTTGAGAAGTGATACAATATGTTTGAGGTTAATGGAG
>JAAZEK010000171.1 GCA_012512335.1 Clostridiales bacterium
ATTATCGTTTCCTTATTGTTCTATAACAATTCTGTTAATATTAACCTACGGATTTATTGATCCCTAATTTAATGAACTTGAATGAATTGCCCGTTTAATCCAAAAATTCACAATAACTTTTAAATTTAAAATTACTTTATCACTCGACAATGTGATAATCAGAATGGACGCTGCTGATCTGGTCCTTCAAGCCTTCACTTAGATAAATCGCCTTATCCTCAGTGATAATCATAGCTTCTATTCCGTCCAAATCATTAGCCAACTTCAATCCTTTTTCTACTCCCATCACAAATAACGCTGTGCTTAGCGCATCGGCATCTATTCCACTTTCAGTTACGATAGTTACACTTATCACGCCATTTCGTGCAGGATATCCAGTTGCAATATCAAAGATATGATGATATCTTATCCCAGTTTGCTGAAAAACCTCTACCATGTAGCGTTCGTAGTCACCAGATGTAACTATCGAATTTCCTGTTGTGGGAACTGCAGCCACATGCCCTCTCTTTTCACTGTCATCATCCAAGCGCGGGTTTTGAATACCTATACGCCAGGGAGTACCATCCTCTTTACCGTTAATCACTGCAATATTGCCTCCTAGATTTATCAGCCCATTGCTTACTCCGTGTTCCTTCAAAATGCGCACAACCTCATCACCAACATAGCCCTTTGCAATACCCCCCAAATCAATGGACATCCCTTCTTGCTCCAAAAACACAGTTTGCTCCTGTTCATCCAATATAATATTTTTATAATTCACCAAAGGTAGCAATTCCTGTATTTCTTTTTCATCTGGAACACTTGGCTTATCGCCAGAGATATCCCACAACTTTACTATAGGCAAAATGGAAATATCAAAGTTTCCTTGGGTTATATTTCCATGTTCTGAGGCCTTTTGGATAACATAGAAGGTATCTGAATTCACCTTTACTGCTTCTTTTCCAGCAGCATTATTGATTTTGCTTATATCGCTGTCAGCAATGCTCACACTCATCCTCTGTTCGATTTCCTGAATTCTCTGAATGGCTAGGTCCAGCCCTGTTTTAGAATCCTGTCCCCTCCCCGAAGACACCGTCAAAGTAATATAAGTGTCAAGCGCAAAAAGGCTTTCTTCTATACGTTTATTCCCTCCACTATCGCAGGAAACCAAAGTTATCAGTAACAGTGCCCCTAATAGTAAAAGAGGTATTTTTCTTATTTTTCTCACTTGCTGTCTTTCCTTCCTAAACATCATTACTGCCCTAATTTTAGCACAAAATAATAAAAATAAAACTTTTATTTTTTTAAGAAGGAATTCGCATTTCATTTATAGAATAGTGAATAAGTTTGTGCCATTATGAGATATCGTGCCTTCTGCTTAAAAATATAGGGTGAAGCAGGGGCGTTTTTTGTGAATAGGGTATAATATAGTAAATATGTTAAATAGTTTTAAATTAGTATTAAACTTATTATCTTATTGTCTAAAGGATACAACTTCAGTTTATATTTAAGTAAGAAATGAAAGTAAGGTTTTAAGTAAGATACAAGTATATAGTAGTGTAGTAAGAGGGGAGCGACAAATGAATACATCACCAAAGAAAATAATAGTAGATGAAGAGCTAATCCAAGATATGCAAGATCAACTTAACAAATTGATTGTAAAACACGGTAGTGATAATCTTCTTCATCCCGAGGTACTGGCTTTTAGTGAATTACTAGATGAATATATCACTACCTATATTAAACAATCGAATATTGAGAGCTAAAAAACTTAGAAGCTAATGTTAACCTTCTAAGCGACAAAACTGCCTAACGCCTATAGAGAACAAGGCTTTCATTAGGATTATGCAAAGTAATCCGTATGCAAGCACCAATATCCCTATCATCAATGCTAAGTTAGATGAGAGAGGTAAAAGTATCCATGTAAGACCTGCAAAAATTAAGCCTATTAGCATATTATATAG
>JAAZEK010000172.1 GCA_012512335.1 Clostridiales bacterium
CCCCGATTTTGCTAAACGATACTGGAACATAGGGAAAGAGGTCGGGGTATTTTTTCATTTCGGTACCGATTCTCATAACTTAGCTTCTATAGATACTGATAAAGCAGTTGAACAAATTAAACCATTGCTAGACTAATTTAATGAAGATTTTTAAGACTGTAGGAAGGGGATAACGGAGTGAATAAAGATGAAGCCAGAAAAGCTTGTTTTGAGATAACTCCTGAAAACATACCTAATAAAGGGATATTGTTTGTTAACCATGAAAAAAATGGACGTTCAGGACATGGTGGTAACACCATAACTGAGTGCGCAAACGGCGATGTTATAAGTTTTTATAGTAATGTATCAGGAGAAATATTTGGGGGACATGGTGTAGCGGGATGGTCTGAGTATAAAAAATCTAAAGATGGTGGAAAGACATGGAGTGACCCTATAGTTTTAGATTATTCAAAAAGAATATGGGACGGAGACGAATTTTACTCTGCTTTAGTTGTATCAGTAGTAACCGCACCTAAAGGTCCTCTTGTTGCAATTTTAGCAAGATTTGAAAATGAGAAGTGGGTCAAGCAAGCATCTCCTGTTTACTTACTGAGTTATGATAATGGTACTACATGGACCGGTCCTAAGGAAATCGATAAAACTGCAAATGTGTATGATTTGTCTATAACATATGATGCATCATTTGTACATGAAGGTACCATATATATAGTTTTCATCGGTGGTGCAGGTGACATGTGTCCCGGGATACATTCCCTATATGTATCTACAGATAATGGGGAAACTTTTAAAAAAAGAAGCAACTTGCCATTTCACAAATATTATATGTATGGAACTGCTGCTGTTTTAGATAATGGTAATATTATAGTATATGCATACCCATGGGATAAGACCGCCAATACTGATGAACATAACTTACCTTATGTTATAAGCAAAGATGGAGGTTACACTTGGTCGGAAATAGAAACAGCATATTTTGATAAAAGATTAAGGAATCCTCAATTATCTAAAAAAATAGGCGATTACTTCTTTATTCATGGCAGAAGTGGAAGCATGGGTGATGATCCTGGGAACTTGGTTTTATACACATCAAAAGACTCTATAAATTGGGATAGTGGTGTAATTCTACATAAAGGAACTGGTGGAGCAGATTCATATTCTGCAAATTTAGCTATTGGGAACTGTGGTGATAATAATCCAAATAAGCTATTAATCCAATCGAGCATTGCCTATGATGATAGGAAGGTTAATATTCGTCAATGGTGGATTGAAAACATACATGGTGCAGGGAGGTAGACTACTCATAACTTCAAACCTTCATAGGGGGAATGCTATTTTGACGGCAAGAGAAAACTACTTCAAAGCGGTTCGATTTGAGCGACCGGATTATATTCCCATGACATTTGTTATCACTCCGTCATGTTGGAATAACTATCCTCACGAAGCTTTATTTGATTTGATGGAAGAACATAAATTTTTGTTCCCAGATTTTAAGCGACCAAAGAATAAAGTCATCCCTCATTTTCATCCTGTAGCTAGGAAGGGAATACCCTATAAAGATGATTGGGGATGTATTTGGGAAACTACTGTAGACGGTATCACTGGCACCGTTACCGGTCATCCATTAGCAGATTGGAATAGCTTTGAAATGTACCAGGCACCAG
>JAAZEK010000173.1 GCA_012512335.1 Clostridiales bacterium
AAAGGAGTGATTGAACTATGCCTATCGTTACCTCGACCGAAATGTTTAAGAAAGCATACGAGGGTGGCTATGCCATCGGCGCATTCAATGTAAATAATATGGAGATTATCCAGGGCATTACAGAAGCTGCAAAGGAAGAAAATGCCCCACTTATCCTGCAGGTATCAGCAGGTGCTAGAAAATATGCCAATCATACTTATCTCATGAAGCTGATTGAAGCAGCTGTTATCGAAACGGACCTACCCATCGTAGTACATCTTGACCATGGAGAAGATTTTGAAATTTGTAAATCCTGTATTGATGGTGGCTTTACCTCCGTTATGATTGACGGCTCTGCACATTCATTTGAAGAGAATATCAGACTCACCAAGCAGGTTGTTGATTATGCCCACGACAGAGGTGTTGTGGTAGAAGGCGAACTAGGCCGTCTTGCCGGAGTTGAAGATGATATTAATGTAAGTGATGAAGATGCCAGCTATACCAAGCCTGAGCAAGTGCAAGAATTCGTTGAGAAAACTGGAGTAGACTCCTTAGCTATAGCTATTGGAACCAGCCATGGAGCATACAAATTCCAAGGTGAAGCTAAACTTCGCTTCGATATACTTGAGGAAATCGGAAAGCTAGTTCCTGGCTTCCCAATCGTTCTTCACGGTGCTTCCTCTGTTATCCCCGAATATGTTGAAATGATCAATAAATTTGGCGGCAACATGCCTGGCGCACAAGGTGTTCCAGAAGAAATGCTTAGAAAAGCGGCTTCCTTATCAGTTTGCAAAATCAACATTGACTCCGACATTCGTTTAGCAATGACTGGAACTATCCGAAAGCATTTTGCTGAGAATCCTGGCGATTTCGATCCTAGAAAATATCTAGCTCCAGCAAGATCTGCTATTAAAGATTTAGTTCGTAACAAATTAGTTAATGTTTTAGGCTGCAACAATAAGATCTAATAAGAGAAATTAGGAATTGGTAATTAGATTAAAATTTTAAAATTATGAATAGAAAAGGACATTTCACTTGAGTTTAACAAAAGTGAAATGTCCTTTTTTCTTGTCACATAGGAATCCATCAGTTTTTTACAGTTTGGCAATCTCATTGTAAACAGGTTTTAAACCTGGGTAAATGGACTTATAAATTTCATAATGTTTATCATATTCCTTATGTTCTGATTCAATAGGCGCATACTCACTACTATACAAAGTATTAATAGCTGATTCATAATCTTTGAATATACCAACTCCTACTCCCGCTGCAATGGCTGCACCTAAGGATGTGGCCACTCCAGGAGAGCTATGAACCTTCAGTGGAATATTAAAAATACTACAGAGCATTTCATTCCATAGCTTACTCTTAGCTCCTCCACCAATCAATATCATATCTCGTATATCTGCCTCATTTTCCCTAAATACATCAAGAACGCTTCTTAGAGCATATGCTACTCCTTCATAAACAGACCTAATCATATCACTTCGTTCATGAAATAGAGTAAACCCAACAAAAGCACCTCTAGTATTAGGATCCCACAGGGGAGTACGTTCACCCATTAGATATGGTAGGAAAAATAATCCATTAGAACCAATAGGTGCACTGCGAGCCAGAGCTTCCATTTTGTCATAAGACTTCTTAGGATCCTGTGATAGATCATTAGAATGTACAGGATCATTTACATCCTGAAAAGATTGTACAGTCTGTCCCAGCATATCCATAGCCCAGTTATATGATGCGGCAGCACTTTGAACAGTTCCACATACAATCATATGCTTACCATCTAAGTCGAAATAGTTGAATATTCTGGCATCCTTATCAAATATAGGTGCGTCACTTAAATTAGCAATCCAGGAACTACTGCCAAAATAATTATAGGTATCTCCTGTATTTTGCACTCCAGAGCCTCTGGTGGCACAAGCTCCGTCTCCTCCTCCCACTGTTACAGGGGTTCCTGGAATTAAACCTAGTAAATCCGCTGCTTCCTTAGATAATCCTCCAGCTATTTCATTAGAAGTATGCAAGGACGGCAGCTTACCAACATCTAGGCCAAGGAATTTTAGCATATCATATGCCCAATCTCCCTTGCTTAAGTCTAGCATACAGGTAAGAGAGGCATCTGAGTAATCCGTTATTCCCAAGTTTCCAGTTAGGCAATAGGAGATATAGTCTTTTGTGTTGATAAAATATCGTGTTTGATAATAGATATCAAAATGATTTTCTTTCAGCCATAATACCTTTGGTAGAGTATAATGAGGATCTATACGATTACCAGTAATTTTATAGAAAGAATCAAAATCAATATACTCCTGAATAAAACCACATTGTGATTGGGTTCTGCAATCAGAATGGATTATATTATTATACAGAACATTGCCTTTATCATCAATTGGTATACAGCCATTCATTTGGCCAGAAATGCCTATAACTGCAACATCCTTTGGTCGAAGCCCAAATCGATCAATCAATTCCCGTGTGCCAGTTACTACGCTTTGCCAAAAATCATGGGGATCTTGCTCGGACCAGCCAGGCTTTGGATACATAGTATTATAAGACACAGTCGTTGCCATCACTTCTTGACCAAGGCTGTCAAAGACCGTACATTTGTTGCCAGTGGTACCAATATCATATGTCAAGATATAGTTCATTCCCATAAATAATTAACTCCCTTTCCCTTGCTATCTGCATATCAGCATTCATTTAGCGACTATGTCTTTCTCTAAATAATGCTTCCCGTAACTCCCTGTCCTTATGTTCTTGTGTAACAGATAATATGTTTTGTTTCATTTTGGGGCTGAACTTTCTATTATCCAATAGCCACGCCAGTTTATCAGTTATCATATCTAATTCACAGTTAGAGCTGGATAGGAACTTTAAAATGCTTGAAAACAGTTGTCTTGTAGTGTTGTTAGATTGCATTTTATATAATTCATCAACTAACATTTCTATTAATTCACTACTGCAACTCTCATTTGGGTTAAAACGATATAAGCATTCCAGTATTTTTAACCTAAAATGAACATCATCAATGGATTCAACCGATGGCAAGCTTTTATAGTAATCCATCATAGCTTTAAATGCATTTTCATTTCTATAATTCATTAAATATAAAAGAAGTGAAATTGCTTTGTCTTTATATTCTTCCTCGGCATATAGGTATTTAGCAATATCGTCTACATCCTGAGTTCTGTATACTTCAGTAAGTTTGTCGAGTTCCTCGTAGTTCAATTCACTTTCTTCTTCCAGCTCTTCATCTTCAACGTATTCTATCTCTTCAAAATCGGCGCATGCTTGTCTGAATCCATCAAATTTTCTTTCTTCGAACAAGTCTCTGCAGGATGAGAAACTCGAGTTTCCAAAAACTTCATCTAGGTGCTCATCAAAAACATCATCCCTTAAGCAAATACCAAATTCGCTTTCAAAATCATCCAAGTCAGAGATAAATTGATTACAATTGCAGCAAATTCTTTCTAGTTCCTCAGCCATATAATTGTCCTCCCTCTATTATCTTTCATTATCTCTCGTATCCTTTGTACTTTTTAAAATTCTAGACGGTTCAACGCCTGGAGCTACTTACTCATCATTGATCTTTGATAACATGGATCGTAAATTGTCGATACATTGCTTCTGTTCTACAAATCCATCATTGATTGGGCTGTGTTCTATCATATAATACCCTTGATAGTCATGCTTTTTCAATTCTTTCAATGCCTTTTCTATAAATATGTGACCTTCGCCAAGGATAGCAGAAGCTAGAAATTTGCCATTTGGTAGCTTATAAGCAGATTCAACAGCGTTTTCTTGAAGTTTATAGTCCTTTACATGGACATGAACAACACGATGGGCAAAATCCCTAGCGAAACAATCTATATTTTCTAAGGCAAACGCTATATTGCCCATATCCATTACTAACCCTACTGGTCTTTCAACAGCATCCAGAAACATCTTAAAATTTCTAAATCCGTTAAAATAATATCCTTGATTCTCATAAACACAACGGACATTTCTTTCCATAGCATAATCATATAACTCATGTACCAACGGAACAGCTATATCGAGTATCTGCTCAAATGGCTGCGAAATTTTACTGCTATCAAGCTCAGGAGCTATAGTATGATGAAACAAAGGGATGTTCATAATCGCAGCTATCTCGATATATTGCTTTAGTCGTTCTACTTCTTCGTATCGATTCTCACCTGAAATATTCGCAAATGCAGAAAAACAAGGAAGAACAACTTCCTCCTGTAAAGCTTTGTCTCTCAACATCTTTGCTATTTCGTAATCTGGATGTAACAGTTCACCTCCAGGAGCAGGTTCAAATGCGGCTAGTCCAATGGATTTTACATAGGAAATACCATCTGAATTTGTCATTGAATTATCTGGTAATACAAATACACCTATATGAGACACACCAACATACCTCCATTTCTTTATTTACTAGA
>JAAZEK010000174.1 GCA_012512335.1 Clostridiales bacterium
AGAAAATACTACACCTTCCAAACTCACTGCGTTCAGACAGTGAAAGGTGCTTAACGCATTTTCTGCTGATATTCGCTAAGATTGATAATCGTTCCTGCAAAGGCTTCTTCCATATGATTTATTATTTCGGTGTGAACATCAACGTTTTTACTATCGGGTATGAAAATCTTATTGACTTAATAGAAGACATCCATTATTATATAGTTAAAGAGTAAGTCAATGAGCAACTTAAGAGTGATTAATGGATAGTTAGTCAAATAAATTTGCGAAGAATATGAGCTGAGTATATGAGTAATGAATACAGCAAAAGCGATCAATCCTTCCTACGTTCTTATAATATAAAAAAAGTACGCAGTATCCTGCGCGAAGAAGGATACTGTTCGAGGGTAGACTTATCAGCAAAGGCCAATTTAGATAAAAAGACCATAACCAATATTATTAACGAAATGCTTGCAGATGGCGAAGTAATTGTAGTATCAAAAAGCACCAATGGTGTTGGGCGACCAAAAGAAAATTTAGCACTTAACGGAAAATATTTGTATAGTATTGGGCTTGACGTCGGAGGAACCCATGTTTCCGGAGTGATTATGGATTACACCGGTAAAGTTCTGTGTGATCACAGCATAGATATAGCAAGTATGAGTTCGGATATATTAATGCAGCTATGTAATTATATAATTGAGGAACTATTGGAAAAGTCAAAGTTTTCCATCGAACAGATAGATAAAATCGGGCTGGCATTTCCCGGCTACATAGACAGCAAAACCGGTGAAGCAAAGCTTAATGAAAATATAAAAGGTTGGCGTAATTTACCTTTAGCGGATTTGTTTCATAAAAAGTACAATGTAGAAATTATGGTAGATGACTGTTCTCGCCTTATGGCCCTTGCAGAGCTTCGCTATGGTTCTGGTAGAGAAGTAAATGATTTTATCGTATTTGACTTGGGACTGGGTATTGGTTGTGGAATTGTCATAAATGGCAAGGTGTTTTATGGCTCCATGGGAATGAGTGGCGAAGTTGGTCATACCATAGTTAAGGTAGATGGTCCAAGATGCACATGTGGAAGGAATGGATGTATAGAATCCATAGCTTCAGGGTGGGCACTTACCAAACAAGCAACAGAATTGCTAGACAGGGGTGAAAGCCCTCTCTTGAGTGAAGCAACCAACAAAAATACGATAATCCCAACAGTTAAGGAAATAGGGCTAGCTGCCAAGCTAGGTGATGATAAATGTCTACGACTTTTAAAAAATGCAGGAAGATATATAGCCATAGGTATTGTGAACTCCATAAGTATTATAAATCCATCCAAAGTGATAGTTGGGGGGAGGTTGATACTAGACAATGATATTATGTTTCATGAAATAGTAGAAACTGTTAAGCGTGAGGCCTTAAACGAGATGATTAAGGACTTAAGGATTCAGGCTTCGCAGCTTGGTGACTTGGCTACAGCCATTGGTGCTGCCACCTTATGCATGGAGAATTACTTTGAGATTAATGATGACTTTGACTGACTTATTTTCCAAGACGAGGAATATTAAGCAGAAATAGAAAGGTAGGTAATTATTTATGAAAGCAATTGTAAATTCAGTGTTAGTAATGAGCAACCACTTGATTGAAGATGGCGTTATTGTCTTTGACGAAGGGAAAATTATCGACTACGGAAGTGCAGACAAGGTAAAATTACCAGCTAATTGCGAAATTATTGATGCTCAAGGAAACTATGTCGGCCCAGGGCTTATTGACATACACACGCATGCTGGAGGTAGTAATTGGTTTTATGAAGACCCATTGGAAGCAGCTAGAGAAAATTTAATCCATGGAACCACATCGGTACTTCCAACCTTGTATTTTAACACTCCTAAAGAGCAATTGTTAGATCAAATACAGCTAGTTAAGGACAGCAGTAAAAAAGACGAAGGATATATTATTAAAGGACTTTATATGGAAGCGCCTTACCTTAATCCTAAGTTCGGTGCAGACCGAGAAAACAATCCATGGAACAGACCTGTAGATCCAAAAGATTATATGCCACTAATTGAGGCTGCGGGGGACTTTGCCAAAGTGTGGTGTTTAGCTCCTGAGTTAGAGAATATTGAAGGCTTTGTAAGGGATGTAAAAGCTGCAATCCCAAATATTGTATTTTCAGTTGCTCACAGTGAAGCTTCACCTGCCCAAATCGAGCGGTTGATGCCATACGGATTACAGTTGGCTACTCATCATACAAATGCAACTGGTGACTTAGTTAAGTATCCAGAAGTCAGAGGTGTATGTGTAGACGAAACAGTGAATTATAATGATGATATATATGCAGAGCTTATTTGTGATAGAAAAGGTATTCATGTTGACCCTTATATGCTAAGGCTTGTAGTTAAGATTAAAGGGAAATCAAAAATC
>JAAZEK010000175.1 GCA_012512335.1 Clostridiales bacterium
ATAATATAATTATTTCCGCATCCCTTGATAGTAATTTTATTAACTTTATACCTATATATTAATAATGGAAGCTTTCTTTTATTTGTTTTCTGTATTATTGTTATTTTAGTAAGATAACCAATTCTAAATAAAAAATAAAAATTCATGGAGGCAAATACATGTGTATCAAAGAATTAATTTCGCCGATCCCCCAACAATTTGAGATTCTTCAAGGGAATGATGTGATTCTTGGAGCTCCAGGAATAGGCTATTATCAAATTGAAACAGCCTTTGAATCCCAGGATCAACTAATAAAAGCTGCGACCAAGTTACTTCGAGACACACTTTCCACAAAGCTGAATGTTAATCCTACATCTAATAATGGAGATGTAAAAATCACATTATCGATTGCTGATGCCCCCGAAGCAGTAGCTAATCCTGAGCAAGCTTATTCTATAGTAGTTGAGAATAACAGTGTTGCAGTAACAGGCTATGGTGTACCTGGTCTTTACTACGGTGTGCTTACCCTAACCCAGTGTCTAAAATTGGAAAATAACATTCTAAAGCTACCTTCCATGAAGATAGTAGACTGGCCAGATTTAAAAACCAGAGGACATTTCATGGAAAGTCGTTATGGCTCCAATCTTATGACTTTAGATGACTGGAAGCATGTTGTGGACCACATGGCAGGCATGAAGATGAATCAACTAGTAGTATCTGTTTATGGCTGCTGGTGTGTTCAGTACGATGGTAGAGTCAGTGAATACTTATATGTTCCTATTAAAAAGTATCCAAAACTAGAAACTCCGGTGGTTACTAGATATTATTCACAAAAAAAAGAGGCATGGGTTGATAGTGAACAGTTGCCCCCTATGTTTGAGGATGATTTCTTTGGTGATCTAATAGCATATGGGAAGACAAAAGCAGTGACGGTGTTCCCACTGGTGAACTCTTATGGACACAATACATTGATACCAGCCCAGTATCCTGAAGTATCCGCCAAAGATGAAAATGGCAATCCTGCTTTAACAGGGTTCTGCACATCCAATCCGAAAACTTATGAGCTGTTGCTAAACATATATGATGAAATTATCGATAGATATTTGATACCAAATGGAATCGACAGTTTCCATGTTGGCTTAGATGAGGTTTGGGATGGGCTTGCACATAATGCAAATGATATTTTCAAATCCCGTTCTCCTTGGTGTAAGTGTAATAGTTGTAAAGATGTCAGTCGCAAGGAATTATTTATTAACCACGCTATAAAGTTACTTAATCATTTAAAAAATCGGGGCATGAAAAATATCTATATGTATAGTGATATGCTTGTAGGTCATGGTGAATCCGATACAGCAAATAGTGCTGATGATATGGTAAAAGCACTTCATGATAATGATTTAATGGATGTTGTTGTTATTGACTGGTGGACCTATTCTGACTTTAAGGAAAAATTGATGTACCAGACAACACGTCCAGATCTTGGATTTAGAAGAACGGTAAAGCCTTGGAATGGATATTATCACTGGACAATTCTTACAAACCCTTTACGGAATATTTATCTGCTAGCTGACATAGCTAATAAAGAGGGTGTAGAAGGTATGCAATCTTATTCTGCTTGGGTTGAAAGCTATGATCGAAATCATATATGTCAAGCGGATTACAGCTGGAACTTTGAGGATGCAGGTTCCATAACCAGTGTTACAAATCGCTATGTTAAACGGAATTTTGGAGCACAGTATAATAAAGCACGCAGAGCCTTCGAACTCATAGATCTGGTGACAGAACAAAGAAATGAAAAGAAGGAAGATGGATCACCAGTACTATCTAAGCTAGATATTCTATTCCGCACATTATCCTACTATATCTACAGTTATGTTCGTGAAGGAAAACCTTATCCGAGAATTTTCCCTGGAGAAGCATTAAGCACGATAAATGAGGAACGAATTAGCTATCTGAGAGAGATAAATGAGATAGCCTCTATGTCTAAAGAAGCTTCACTACTATTAAGTGATGTAGTTGCAGATCCACGTTGCAATACTAAGATGGCAAAGCGCTTTCTATATGAGGTGGAAAATTATCTTTGTCTGGCTGAGGATTACCTTGCATTATTTAATATGATAGACCTTGCAAATTCTTGCGATGACAAATACTGTGAATGGGTTATTG
>JAAZEK010000176.1 GCA_012512335.1 Clostridiales bacterium
AACTCTGTTTGGACATTCTGAACGTAGTGAAGAATCTACTTTACGTTATGCAGAGTGTAAAAAATTATATTTAAGTATAGAAGCAAATAATTATGGAGGTGCGAAAGATTATGGGAAAAGCATTAATTATTGGAGCAGGAGGCGTGGCTTCCGTAGCTGTACATAAATGTTGCCAAAATAGTGAGGTTTTTGAGGAAATTTGTATTGCAAGCCGGACAAAGTCCAAATGTGATGATTTGAAAGCTAGGCTGGAGGGTACTACAAAAACAAAAATTACAACAGCACAGGTGGATGCTGACAATGTGGATGAATTAATCGCGTTAATTGAAAAAGTAAAACCAGATATCGTTATGAACCTAGCGCTGCCTTATCAGGATCTAACCATCATGGATGCTTGTCTTGCTACTAAAACTCATTACATGGATACAGCTAATTATGAGCCAAAAGATACCCCCAAGTTTGAATATAGCTGGCAATGGGCTTATAGGGAGCGTTTTGAAAAGGCAGGTATCATGGCATTATTAGGTAGTGGTTTTGACCCTGGTGTAACCAGCGTTTTTTCCGCACATGCAATGAAGCATGAATTTGATGAAATTCACTATATGGATATTTTAGACTGCAACGGTGGAGACCATGGGTATCCTTTTGCTACCAACTTTAATCCTGAGATTAATATCCGTGAAGTAACTGCCAACGGTTCATACTGGGAAGATGGTAAGTGGGTGGAAACCGAGCCTTTGGAAATAAAGCGAACCTACGACTTTGAAGAAGTAGGGGAGAAAAACATGTATCTGCTACACCATGAGGAAGTAGAGAGTTTGGCACTCAATATCCCCGGTATCAAACGAATTCGTTTCTTTATGACTTTTGGTGACAGCTATCTGACTCATTTACAATGCTTGCAGAATGTAGGTATGACCTCTATTGAACCTATTGAGTTCCAAGGTCAAGAGATTATACCACTGCAATTCTTGAAAGCTGTGTTACCAGACCCTGCTACATTGGGGCCTCGTACAAAAGGGAAGACCAATATCGGTTGTATCTTCCAAGGAAAGAAGGATGGAAAAGACAAAACCTATTATGTATATAATATCTGCGACCATGAAGAAACTTATCGTGAGGTAGGTTCTCAGGCCGTTTCTTATACTACAGGGGTTCCTGCAATGATTGGTGCCATGATGATTCTAACTGGCAAATGGAACAAGCCTGGTGTTTATAACATAGAAGAATTTGATCCAGATCCTTTCATGGATGCACTGAACAAATGGGGTCTGCCCTGGAGAGAATCCTATAATCCAGTATTGGTGGATTGATAAACATTGAAGTGTTACAGGTCACGGGCTGTAATTCTGAGCTTTAGCGAAGAATCCTCGGATGCATGTCATTCTGAGCACTAGCGAAGAATCTTTTCTTATAAGGATTCCTCGCTATTTTTAAATAAATGTAAATAGAGGAATGTGGTGTAGAAATGATACAAAAACTAGATAACAGCATACGTACCCCCTATTTCTTAGTGGATGAGACCAGGCTATTACACAACCTTAATATATTAAAGGACGTCTCTGAGCGAGGTGGTTGCAAAATTCTGCTAGCGCAAAAGGCCTTTTCCATGTTTGCAGTCTATCCGCTGCTTCGTAAATATCTTACTGGTACCACAGCTAGCGGCATTTTTGAAGCCAGGTTAGGACATGAAGAGTTTGGCGGGGAAACCCATGTCTTTTCTCCGGCTTTTAGGGAGGAAGAATTTGTGGAAGTACTGAATTATGCCGATCATATAGTGTTTAACTCCCCAAACCAGGTAAAAAAATATGGTGAAAGAGCAAAAGCAGCTGGGAAGTCTATTGGGCTAAGAATTAATCCAGAGAAATCAACTCAAGATGACTTGGCTATTTATGACCCTTGTGCTCCAGGCTCGCGCTTGGGAACCACCTTGGCAAACTTCGATGAAAGTATTCTTCCCTTGCTGGATGGATTACACTTTCACACCCTATGTGAGCAGAACTCTGATGATTTGGAAGTAACAGTGGAAGCCTTTAAAGAAAAGTTTGGTAAGTACTTGAATGGTATGAAATGGCTGAATTTAGGAGGCGGGCATCACATTACCCGATCTGATTATGATTTGGATTTGTTGATTCATATAGTTAAGCATATAAGAGAAAAGTATAATGTTGATGTTTACCTAGAACCCGGAGAGGCAGTTGTACTAAATGCGGGATATCTTGTGACAAGTGTATTGGAAATATTCCGAAATGAAATTGAGATAGCCATTTTGGACACCTCTGCAACCTGTCATATGCCCGATGTTTTGGAAATGCCCTATCGGCCACCGTTACAAGGAAGTGGTCACCCTGGGAAAAAAGCGAACACCTATAGGCTGACTGGGCAGACTTGTCTTGCTGGAGATGTGATAGGGGATTATTCATTTGATCTACCTTTAAGGGAAGGGGACAAATTAGTATTCGAGGATATGGCCTTGTACACCATGGTTAAAACAAATACTTTTAACGGTGTACCTTTGCCATCTATTGCATATAGAGATTCGAATGGTGTTAGCCGGATTATTCGTGAATTTGGATATGAGGATTTTAAAAATAGGTTGTCGTAATATCCACTCTCCTACCCTAATCTGTTCACAGGGCGTTCATTAAATTATAGTAAAATATAAACGTGAATTTTATATTTGGGAGGAAGATAATTTTTATGAAAAATGAATCAAGGAAAAAAACAAGAAAATGGCCATGGGTAGTACTAGGTGTCATTATTGTTATGATTATAGGGATTTCTATGCTGTTTAATGGAATGAGAAGTAGAATGTCACAAACCATATATAACAGCCACATTGTTTCCTCGGGTAGTGTTGAAATTAGTGTTACAGGAAGTGGTAAGCTAGAACCAACTGAAGTAGAAAATATTGCTTTACCAGAAGGAATCAAAGTAAATGAGGTGCTAGTGGAAGTTGGTGATGTTATTGAAGAAGGTCAGATGCTTGCAGAGTTAAATCTGGATTCTCTTCATAATCAAGCGGCATTGTTAATGGATGAGATTAGCTCCTTAGATAAGCAGTTAACGCAGATGAATGATAGCAAGACAATAGAATATGTATATGCTCCTGTAAAAGGCAGAATTAAATACATAGCCGTTGAGGTGGGTGACGACGTGACTAGCAGTATAGCCGAACATGGTGCTCTAGCCATCTTATCTACGGATGGCAAGATGCATGTGGAGATTCAAACTGATGCGGTTCTAGATATATATACAGAAGTTACAGTTAAATGGAACAATGGAGAAAAGAAGGGGAAATTAGCCTCCAAAACAGCAATTGGTTATCGAATTACTCTTACAGACAACGGTACTCCATATGGGGAAGAAGCTTCTGTATATGACGGCGAGACATTGCTCGGGAGTGGCACTATTCAGGTTAACAAGCCTATAGCTGTTTATGGGAATGGAGGCACTATAGATAAAATTCATTATGGTGAAAATAAAAGTATTAGCGCGAATACCAAACTGTTCACTTTGGACAATGAACCATTTACAAACAGCTATCAGCAGGTTTATTCACAGCGGCAGGAATTATCGGAACAGCTTCAGACACTTATGTCTTACATGGAGGCTCCTTATGTCTTAGCTGAGGATAAAGGAACTGTCAGCCAGGTACTGATTTCAGATGGTGATACAACGGCTAATGCTGGCACAGGGAATTCTACCAGCATGGGAAGTACACCCACCAGTGATAGCGGTAAAACTACAGTCTTCGTAATCAATAAGAGTGGATCGCTGCAGATGAACGTTGCTGTGGATGAACTGGATATTAGCTCAATGAAGCTAAATCAAGTTGCAGAAATCACTTTGGATGCCATATCTTCTGAAACCTTTGGTGCTACAGTCACAAGAATCTCTTATCTTGGTGTTGTAAATGGTAACATCACTACCTATAATGTTGAGCTGACCCTGGAAAGTGATGAGCGTTTTCTAGCAGGTATGAATGGAAATGCAACCATTATCATAGATGAGGCAGAAGAAGTTTTGCTGGTACCAATAGAAGCTATTAATGAGGATGCTACAGGTATTTATGTATATGTATCTGAAAGTGGTGCAGCAGATGGCTCTGATCGACAGCGTAGGGACATTACTACAGGCTTGTCTGATGGAGAATACGCTGAGATTACAGATGGGCTTACAAAAGGAGATATTGTCCAGTATGTCAAAGCGGTTTCTATTGAATCTTTGTACCCGATGATGCCAGGGCGGCAAAGGCTAGGAGGAACTCGTGGTGAAACAACTGGCGGAATGCCGGATAATCCGTCTAGTGGCTCTAGCGGGGGCGGAGGTGGTAGAAGTGGCAACTAATAAAGCACTTATTATCTCAATGAAAGACATCTCAAAAACATATAATGTTGGTGGAGAAGTGGTACGCGCGCTGGATAAGGCATGCTTTTCTATATCAGAAGGGGAGTATGTCAGTATTGTTGGGCCTTCTGGTAGTGGCAAATCAACACTAATGAACATTATAGGCTGCCTTGATGTAGCTGATGAAGGTGAGTATATCCTAGACGGTCAGGCAATCGATCAATATACAGAAAAAGAACTTGCACGAATAAGAAATAAGAAAATTGGTTTTATCTTTCAAGGTTTTAATTTACTATCAAAAATGACAGCTGAAGAAAATGTAGAGTTACCACTTATATACCAAGGCGTACGGTCAAGCGAGCGAAAGAAACAGGTACATGAAGCTCTTGAACGTGTAGGATTATCCGACCGCAAAAGTCACAAGCCAACAGAGCTTTCAGGTGGCCAGCAACAACGAGTTGCAATTGCGAGGGCTCTAGTGACTCATCCAGCTATCCTTCTAGCAGATGAGCCGACGGGGAA
>JAAZEK010000177.1 GCA_012512335.1 Clostridiales bacterium
CGTCAATGATAACAAGCATTCCTTTGTATCCGGCACCTACAAGAAAGGCAGCGAATATTTTTAGGAAGTCATACCAGGTTTCGTCGGTGATAATAAAGTTGATTCCAAGATCGTTTTTTGCTTCTTTCCGAGACGGATATTCGCCCCGAAACCAACGGAGAACATTGCTTTTTTGCGCTGCATCATCCTCCTTGTATGCTTTCCAATATGCAACCACTGCTTTAGCAAATTCAAATCCGTTGACCATTCCTTCTAATGAACTTGAAACAGCGTATATTTTTCTTTCGACCTGTTCTTCAAACTCATGGCCACTAATATTGGATTCTGCCTTTACAGTAGCCTGGATGCCAGATATCCATTTTTCTAATATGAGCGGTAAAGCACCACCATCGGGTTTTGATTTGGTGGAAAGGTTTCGGATTAATTCTTTGTATGTGGAAAGACCTTGACCTTTGGTTCCGGCAAAGCGGCGTTCTGGTGACAAGTCAGCATCCACTACCACAAAACCCTTGGCAGTTGCATAATTTCGGATGGTTTGAAGCAGGAAGCTTTTGCCGCTACCGTACTTACCGACAATGAAACGAAAGGTCGCACTTCCTTCTTCTATCATTTCGATGTCATGCAGTATCGCCTCTATTTCCTGTTTTCGACCTACCGTAATGTATTCGAGACCAACTCGTGGTACAACACCACCTTTTAAGGCGTTAATGAGGATATTCGCTATCCTGTTTGGTACTTGACTTGCCATACTCATTTTATCAATTCCTTTACCTGCTCTATATAATCATCATATACAACAAATTCTTCATCCATAAGATTATCTCCAATAAAATCAATTGATTTTTCGTTGATACCGTCCACAAGTACCTCCAGCATTACACCACATACATCAGCGAAGGCTTTGATATCATCGCCTCTTAACACAACAGCAATCGCATTAATTTCATCCTCGCTTAGTGCATCTTTTAAGCTGTCCCAAGTGTTTACGGATGTTTCAGGTTCAGCTTCTAAAGGATCAGAAAAAATATTTTGTTTTTGTGCTGAAAATGTAACCTGAGCAGAATCTACATCAATATTATCACTCGTAGCTTCAACAATCAACGCTTCCTGTGTAATCAGCGCTTCTTGTCTGATTTTCGCAAGAGACGCATGATTTACTTTTACAATAGTTTTTGTGGCTTCCCTGTGATATTCCAAAACTGCAGAGGGGACAATTTTCTCAATATAGAGTCCTGCCTTGGTTAATACTCGGATTGTGTCTTCATTAATCATATCCGTATTAGCAGTAATTTTAAATCTGTATTTCATAATTTTTCGCAAAGTCGATTCCATTTTCTTCATAACATAAGAGATGAATTGACGACCTTTTTCGCTTGTAAGATTAACACTAAAGCTCCAAGCGTTATTTTTGCACAAATAGATTTCATCTTTAGAAAGGACGATGCTTCTGTCTGGCTGCTTCAGGTGATTATAGAAAAGTGCATCCTTAAACGGTTTCCATACACTAAGTTTTTTAGTCGGGCGAAACAAAGCATCATCAAAATGTATCCCTGCAGCGCCAAAATCTTGTCTGATTCGATCAATAACAAATGAAAAACACTCCCTTATAATTTGACTTGTATCATCACTCCAAAAAACTGATTTTCGAATATCATACTTAGAAATGGAGCAAAACAAATCGAAGGTGTCATCCGTTCCTATTGTGCTAGGAAAATATTCAGCAAGATCGTTCTTCTCAATAAATTCCGACCATGTGTAGGGTAGGTTGTAATATATATAATAATCCTTCAACCATTGGAGCACATACTTATCAATGGATTTATTATAATTTCTAAAGCTCTTCCAAAAGAAAATCAGATTATCCAAGCCATTTTGTGCATCGTCGACTCCGATGTTAGCAAGTAATTCATAAATATATAAAAATGTATAGGCCAGTGATGTATTAACAATGTTCCCTTTTCTAACTCTGGTGCGCCAGGTAAAATACGTCCTGAGCTGTTCGTATCCCATCATCTGATAGTTGGGAAAGTATTGTGAAAGCTGTGTATTCCCCGCATAATCGTCCTCAAAGTCCTTCATGAATAAGCCTTGCTCATAAAAGATGATCGCATTATCATTTTGTACACGCCTGTCAAAAAACCTTGAAAAATCATATTTAGAGCGGTGATTTCTTGAGATGTCCCTCATCTGATAGAATAGCTCACGAATTTCATCCTTTTCGGGCTCCTCTATTTTTTGCGACTTCAATACATATTTGCCAACGCCAGGAACAGGTACAGAATCATATTCAATTTCATAAAACAATCCATTTCCCTTGTTCTCACTCATGGTATCACCTTACCTAAACCAAACTTAGAAAACACATTTGACCACTATCGTCAGTATGTCCGAATTTTTAGAACATTTGTTCTTATAGACTAGCATATATTTTCTGCCTTGTCAATTTAAATTTCTGCCTAAGTATTCAACGCTTATTGCATTTCGTAATAACAACTACGACTGGAATATATTTATTAAATATAAAGCTCTTCAATATGATTCATTAGTTTAACGTATCTCGCAAAATATCTGCGTAGGCTATAGCCTCTGAAAAGAAAGCTTTGAAGTCTCTTTCCAGACTCTCATAATTGTTCGTTAGCTCCTGAATCGGATTTTTCATAGGGTGCCTTGAATGCGCAAACCTTCGAGCTACATTGTTAACTGCCTTCTCTATGCCATTTACCTCGCGATAACTAAGCAGCCAATTCTCCCCAATCAAATATGGCATCATATATTTTAAGCGTTCTGGTAGAATATTTCTATTTTTTACCAAAATATCATAGAAATCTGTTGCATAATCCTCCAGGGATGCAGCTGAGTAATCCAGCCAGTTTTTTGCTAAATAGTGGTCATAAAACATGTCCACAAGAACTCCTGCAAAACGTCTATTTAAGTCAGAAACTCGTCTTCGACTAGTATTAAATACAGGATGGGAATCGGTAAAGCTGTCCAGCTTTCGATGCATATAGATACCCTGCTTTATCGCTTCATCATAATTGTTTTCAGTATTCTTTTTAACAAAGTCTCCGAGAAAATTCCCAAGGAGTCTTTTTTCATCTAAGCTGTCAGCTAGATAGATGTGAGCTAGATAATTCACAATGCACCACCGTTCTCCTTAATTTAGTTAGTATCATCTTCACTTACAAGATTATTCGTAGCGAGCTCCTCATAATGATAATCTAATGACTATTTACAGTAGAATCATTATACCATGTCTATATACTAGTCAAACAATACATCATACCGAAGCTTTTGGCTTCAATCAAAGAAGACTGAAGTCAAAAGTTAAAAGCGGTTATTCTAGTAGAATATCTAAGTCCAACACAATTTAAAATAAATATGGCAGAGAAACATAAATGCTCCTCTGCCACTATCTAAATAAAAGGGGGATAACTTAAATACAACGTACCGAGTTAAATCCGTGGTGTACAGCCTTCAAAATATTATCCGGTACTTCTGCGTCACCAACAATTGCGCAATCTACCTTGCCATTGATTGCTTCAAACAGTGAAGAATTTGAGCGATAACCAGCTGCAATAGCTACAGTGTCAGCTTCGATGGTTTCCTGAACTCCATCCTTCTCGTAAACAACCTTGTTATCCTTAAATTCTACAACCTTGGCATCGGTAATGGCTTTTATATTGCAGTCTTCCATTAACTGACGAAGAGCCTGGTCATTATTCTTACTATGACTTACAGTCATTAATACTTCAGGTAGCATTTCAATAATGGTAACATCATCGGATTTATCTGCACAGTGACAAGCAGTTTCACAACCAACCAAGCCACCACCTAATACAACTACTTTCTTCCCATAGCCTTTCTTGTCGGTAAGAATGTCATTGGCTCCAACAACAAAGGATTCATCAATACCCTTGATTGGAGGCATAATCGGGTTAGCGCCAGTTGCAACAATAACCTTGTCGTAGTTACCAGCAAGAACTTCCTCTGGGGTAGCTTCCTTCATTAAAGATACCTTAACATTACTTCGATGTAGCTTGTTAACCAGGTATTCTACGTAATCCATAACATCCTTCTTAAATCGTGGACCACCTGCTGCTAGTAGTAAACCGCCTAATTCATTTCTCTTTTCCCAAAGCTCAACCTGCATGCCTCTCTCAGCTGCTGTAACAGCTGCCATGATACCGGCAGGACCGCTACCTACTACAAGCACTCGTTTGTTAGGATCGCCTGGGTTAACAGGATAATAGTCTTCAGCAAAGGCATGAGGATTTACTGCACAATGCATGATTTTACCACTAAATCCAGCATATAGACATTCGTTACAGCCTATGCAGGGAACGATATCATATGTCTCATTTCTTTGTACTTTATTTACCCAATGGGGATCGCAGATTGCAGTATGACCTAATCCAATATAGTCAGCCTTTCCTTCCTGTAGAGCTGCTTCTGCATCTGTAGGATTCTGCATTTTACCTTGAGACATAACAGGAACGCTTACATGCTTCTTAATTTCAGCCGCAACATCCAATTGTACACGTGGTGGTTGATATACTGTATTTATGGCCTTATACCATGCCTCGTAGCAACCGACATCAACGTGAAGAATATCAACTCCAGCTTCCTCTAGGATCTTTGCCATAGCAATTCCTTCTTCCATTTCTCTGCCACCTGGAACGCCATGATAAGGAGTAAACTTGAACAATATTGGATAATCTGGTCCAACAGCTTCACGAATTGCTTTTACGCATTCTACTGAAAAACGCATCCTGTTTTCTAGGCTACCACCATACTCGTCTGTTCTCTAATTCCATAATTCTGACTGGAATTGATCCATCAGATAACCGCCGTAACCATGAAGCTCAACAGCATCTACTTCTGCACGCTTAGCAATAGCAGCACCTTCGCCCATCTTTTGTACCAAATGTTTGATATCTTCTACTGAAAGCTCCTTACAGATTAATTCAGGGAACCAGAATGAATCTACTTCGCTGGCTGCATATGGCCTGACATCAGCTGTTGTAAACTGCATACGACCTAAACCTGGAGTTAATTGAATACATAGCTTTGCCCCTTGGTTATGGATCCTTCTAGCTAAAAAGTTCAGCTGCTCAAAGGATTTAGCTGTACTGAGAATATTACAGGCTTTTGCTTCATATTTTGTGGTAACCTGGTTGGCACCTGTAATAATGAGGCCAAAGCCTCCCATTGCCCGCTCTTCATAATAGCGGATGGAACGTTCCGAAAATGAACCATCTGGATCCGTTGAAGTGCCCATAGGAGCCATGTACATTCTGTTTCGTAACTTCATGTTACCGACTTGAGAGTGTTCTAGAATTTTCATAGTTTGATACTCCTCCTTATTTTGGATTAAAATTTATTTTTTCGTGTTAGCTTAGCATGATGTCAGGGTTTCTTTATTCATCTTGTTTTTTCTATTGTGTCCTACCGCATAATTTGAAATCTGATAAAATACCAGACTGCGGTCTTATAAAACTTTACTAAGGTCATAGTAGCATATGGTTAAATATTTGTCAAACTATTTTTCGTATAAATTGTGATAATTTTTAGTTAAGATTACTGTTCACATAAAAATAATAAATCATATAGAATAAGACCGAGCTATGTCAATTAGCGATGTTAATTGAAAAAAATAATTTTAGTGATACAATTAAAGTGATATTCAAAGGCTCGAGAAGACATAGAAGTACTTATTTAGATTGGAGTCGTAAGAATGAGCAAAATTATTTCATCAATACCAATAATATATGAAGACAACCATCTGCTTGTTGTTGAAAAGCCAGTTAATATGCCTACTCAAGGCGATTCATCTAAGGACCCTGATTTGCTAGAAACACTTAAGGAGGATATAAAGATTCGCTACCAGAAACCAGGGAATGTATACTTAGGGCTGGTCCATCGGCTTGACAGACCAGTAGGAGGGGTTATGGTCTTTGCCAAAACTTCCAAAGCAGCTTCAAGGCTCTCTGAGCAGGTACGGACACGTAGCTTCGGGAAAAAATATCTCGCTGTTGTGCACAAGACACCAACCCCTGTGGGAGGGAGGCTAGAGCATTATCTGGCTAAGAACAGGGCAACAAATACGGTACAGATTGTTAAAGCTTCGACAAATGAAGGTAAGCAGGCAATTCTGGAATACAAGGTTCTAGAAACTAAGGACATGATGAGTCTCGTATATGTAGAATTGTTGACAGGCCGCTCTCATCAGATTCGTGTTCAATTTTCTGCGATTGGCCATCCCCTATATGGAGATCAAAAATATGGAGCTCAAGTAAATAAACCAGGACAGCAAATTGCATTATGGTCCCATGAAATACGATTTCTCCATCCAACTAC
>JAAZEK010000023.1 GCA_012512335.1 Clostridiales bacterium
CCACGACCTCCAGAGCCACAATCTGGCGCTCTAACCAACTGAACTACACCCACCATAAAAAAATAACTTGGCGCGCCTGAAGGGATTCGAACCCCTGGCCTACGGATTAGAAGTCCGTTGCTCTATCCAGCTGAGCTACAGGCGCAAATTGGAGCGGGTGATGGGGATCGAACCCACACAGCCAGCTTGGAAGGCTGGAATTCTACCATTGAACTACACCCGCAACTACCGCTGACAAAGTAAAAGTTTATCACATATGTATTGAAATGTCAATAAACATTTTTCTAGTTTTCTACTTGCAACTAGCCTACCGCCAAGGCACATGCTACAGTATAACTCAAGTTAAATTATTCGTCAAGCATCTTTTTTGCATAGTGTCATATTTCTTCGACCTTTTTCTTCGACAAAAGTTCTACCATTGCTTTTGTAGCAATAGCCCTGTGACTAATTTTGTTTTTCTCATCTGCTGTTAGTTCTGCCATTGATTTATTCAATCCAGTTGGTAAAAACAAAGGGTCATAACCGAAACCACCTTCTCCAACAGGCTTAAAAGCAATTTTCCCAGGGCATGTCCCTTCTGTCTGTAAGTATGTACCATCTGGCCAGAATATAGTTATAACACATCTAAATCTTGCTCTACGCTTTTTATCAGGTACATTCATCATCAATGATAGCAATTTATTATTGTTATCAGTATCATTAGCCTTTTCACCTGCAAAGCGAGACGAAAAAACCCCTGGTTGACCATTTAAGGCCTCTACCTCAAGCCCTGAATCATCAGCTAATACAATCTCTCCTGTCTTAGCGCTAACTTCCTTAGCTTTCTTAAAGGAGTTACCTGCAAAATCTGGTTGATCTTCCTCCACATTAATAGTTAGACCTATATCGTCCATCGATACTACATTATATCTATACCCTTTAAAAATCTCACGAAATTCCTCTATCTTAGCTTTATTGTTACTAGCTATAAGCAATTTTGTCATATCAGCTCCCCACCAATTCTTTTAAATCGATTAAAGCCTTATCTTGTATAAAAATGAGTTTTTGTATTCCTTTAAACATAAATTTTCTCCTTTGTATAAATGTAAAAAAACAGGCTACTAAATTTCAGCAGCCTGATAGTCTTTCTACCATTGGTTAGCAAATACAGAAATATTATCAAGCTGAGCAGAACCAGTGTAAGCCTTGCCTTCTATTAGGACCTCTACCTCTTCTACCTCTGCATATTGCATTGCCACCATTTTAACCGCTCTCAATACCATATCTTCACTTTCTTCTGAATTTGCAAGATCTTTGAACTCTTTACTGAAATTGATATAAGTAACTCCCTTATCCATTTGAACTCCTAACAACTTGGTTTCTGGAGGGATATCTATAGTCATATTATCGATATCCATAGGTCCTTTTAGTAGTTCGGTAATGGCTGTCTCCAAAGAGGCATTTTCTGAGGAAGTCACCCTGGTAACAGGAATCAAGTAATCATATAGGCTCGAAGATGTACTTTGAAAGAAAACTGTAACCTTTGCACCTTGGGTTGATGTATTCTGGGCCATTTCCAAGTTGACATCTGAAGGGCCTATAGGTTCCTTTACAACTGTTCCATGGGGCATGGAATCTATTATTTTTCCATCAATGAGAAATTGCACCTTTTCAATTGTAGAGAACTCAGAAAGAGTCATTACTATTCCTTGTATCATGTTACTTTCTTCTGTTGCGTTTTCACAATCCAAAACTGCCTTGTTTAGGTCCAACTTAGCTATGCCATTTTGATCTATTGACATACCAAGTATCTCAGTGTTACCAGGAAGTAATGGCCGAAGCCCCATCATCATCAAGTCTTCCTGCTGGTCCGGAGTATCCATCATCACTTCTAGAGTGTATTTAGCAATGCCTTCTACCCATGGTATTTTTCGCATAACAGGTACCAAATATCCAGCATCATCCTCATAATAAATGATGGTTTCTCTGATCAGTTCATCTGTATCACCACTTACAGGTGGTGTGCCCTGGGGCTCCCCTTCACCTTCAACCCCTTCATTGTCCTTGCTGCAACTGATAAAAAACAAAGTAAAGACAAGTATCATTGCAGTTAGTAACCATAATTTTTTTCGCAAAATGATCTCCCCCCTTGACTATATCTTGTTATTAATTATATTAGGCAAGCAGGGGTTGTATGAATAATTAATTACTAATTTCTGCGAAATTGTTTCTCATCTTAATTTTATCACAATTAGAGCCTAATGAACAGGATACAATAACAGCTATCTCTTCCCTGAAAACTAGTGTATAATATGTTTGAAAAGGAAGGTGTAATAATGGCATTAGATGGAGTACTTCTATATGGACTATCTAAGGAATTGGAAAATGACCTAAGCGGTGGACGTGTAGATAAAATACAGCAACCTGAAAAGGATGAAATTCACCTTACCCTACGAAATAAAGGTAATAATTTCAAGCTTTTACTATCTGCAAGTGCGAGTCATCCTAGAATTCATCTCACAGGACAAACTAAATCCAATCCTATGGTTCCACCTATGTTTTGCATGGTGCTACGCAAGCATTTATCTGGAGGAAGGCTAATAAGAATTCAGCAACCAAACATGGAACGGATTCTAGAAATAAGTTTTGAAGTCATTAATGAAATCGGCGATTTAGGTGAAAAGAAACTTATAATTGAAATTATGGGCAGACACAGTAATATCATCCTTACAAATCCAGATAATACTATTTTAGATTCTATCAAGCATGTGGATTCTAGCATTAGTCGGATTCGCGAAATACTGCCAGGCAAGCAATATGTCTATCCACCTTCTCAAGGAAAATCCAACCCCCTGGATGCAGATTTATTTGATATTGATAATAAATTCCAATCATCTGAGTCGAATAATTCTCCAGTAAACATATTGTTTAAGTCTTATACTGGTATTTCCAGACCCACAGCAGAAGAGATTTTTCATAGAAGCGAATTCTATAATGAAAAACTTGCGAAATCCTTTATTGATTTTTTCAAGCAAGTTCAAAACAATGATTTTCTACCTTGTCTATTATTGGATCATTCAGGAAAACCTAGAGATATTTTGCCTATGGCTTACACTATGTATGATTCAAGGGCCTTAAAAACATATCCCAGCTTCTCTAAGGCCTTAGATGAATTCTATTTAGTTAGAGACAACATGGAAAGGCTACAGCAGCGTACAGCTCATCTTCAGCGGGTGATTAATAATAATTTAGAACGCAGTCAAAAAAAAATTGCTTTGTATGTCGAAGAATTAGAAAAAGCTAAAGACGCTGAACAGTATCGTTTGTACGGAGAGCTTATTACTTCTAATATATATCAGATCCCTGTTAACGCAGAAACCGTTTCTCTGCTAAATTATTATGTACCGGGCAATACAATGATTAACATTGATCTTGATCCTACTAAAACCCCTGCACAAAACGCTCAAGCTTATTTCAAAAAATATAGTAAGGCTAAAAGAGCTGAGGAAAAGCAGTCAAGACTAATTAAGGAAACACAAGCGGAAATCGATTACCTAGAGACTATCAATCAAAATCTATCCATGTGCACCAATGAAAATGATATAATAGAAATTCGCGAAGAATTAGCCCAAGAAGGCTATCTTAAGGATTTATCTAAAAAGAAAAGGAACAGAGGTCAACAAATAGCTTCTACAAAACCTCATCATTTCCTTTCTTCAGAAGGTTTTGAGGTTTTTGTAGGTAAAAACAATATTCAAAATGACCAATTAACCCTTAAGACTGCACTACCAAGTGATCTTTGGTTGCATACAAAAAACATACCAGGTTCTCATGTGATAGTTAAAGCAGGTGGCAAGCTAATTCCAGAGGATACCTTGTTAGAAGCTGCCAACTTAGCAGCCTATTATAGCAAAGCTCGTATCTCTACAAGTGTACCAGTGGATTACTGCCCCAGAAAAAATGTTAAGAAACCAAATGGAGCAAAGCCAGGGATGGTTATTTACGATCACTATAAAACTATTTATGTTACACCTTCTGAAGAAAAGATACAAGAATTGAAGAAACTTTAATATACAATAAAAATATAATTAAAAAAAGCCTTGTCTAAATCGAAATAGTCAAGGCTTTTTTTATTAAATTAAGCTTTTTTATTTTTTCTTATTTCCGATATTCATTAACAAGTTTAGTATTATGCCAAATATTGCAGCACCTGCTACACAAGGGACTTCAATACCGAAGAAGGGTATATTGCCACCAAAGCCATACTGACCGCCTAAACCGATGACCATAATTGTAGCAATAACGGCGATATTCTTTGAACTGAACATGTCCACTTTTTTCTCAATCATTATCGCTATACCCTGAGCAGCGATAGCTCCGAAAAGATAAATCTCTAAACCACCTATAACTGCAGTGGGGATAGAATATATGGCATTTACCAAGGGTGTGAAGCATGCAACTATCATCGCCAATACAGCAGCTGCCATTAATACTGGTACAGAAAATACTTTTGTAATAGCCATAGCGCTTATGTTTTCACCATAATTGGTTCCCGCTGGTCCTCCTACAAAGCCAGATACAATATCACCAATACCATCACCTATTAAATTTAATCCTAGGAGGTCCGAAATATTATATTTCTTTTTACTATTCTTCTTCTTAGCTAAGTCATTCACATAAATATCAAGCTGATAAATGTGAGCTGTAGATTCTGGTATAGTTGCAATGGCTATAGGCATGATAGCGGCTACAGCCATCCAAGTGGGCTTAGGTAATGTAAAAATAGGTAGTGCAAATATTCCGGTGTTTGCATCTAATGGTAATACTTTAAAGAAATCTATACCAGTAGTCCAATTAATAATAAGTGCTGTTAGGCATCCTAATGCTGGACCAAGTATTAATGGGATCTGACTCCAAAATCCTTTTAGATACACAGAAAACAAAATTGTGGACAGTAGAGTAACTAAGGATATGATCCATGCTAGATTTTGAGCAGTTTGAATTTGGGATTCAGCTACACTTATATTACCCATACTATCAAGTGGGATAGCTACGGCATCCTGTAATGCAGTACCAGCTAAAGTCAAACCGATAATCATTGCAATAGGACCAGTTATGGTTGCGGGAAGTATTTTCTCAATAGAGTCTCGTCCAAAGCGATTAACAATAAACCCCGCTAAAATAGACACGAAACCAGACATTATAATACCAAATTGTGCAACTGCAATTTTATCATTTAACGAATAACCAGTAAGTGCTTCTGAAGCCATCAATCCACTGATAGCTGCAACATATGAAAAGCTAGATCCATAATATAAGGGGATTTTTCTTCCTGTAATAAGTAGGAAACATATGGTTGCAAGTCCACTTGCGAAAATAGTAGTAGAAATATGAAAACCTGTAATAATTGCTACGGCTACGGTTGCCGGGAACATAACGATAACTTGTTGAATAGCATAAAGAAATAGTTTCCATATAGGGGGTCGTTCATCTGGTAAATAGCCAATTGTCTGATTGTTGTTTGTCATGGTAAAAACCTCCTGATATTTAATTTGAAAGGGTTCTTTGCAAGCACCAAAAAGCGCCTCTCCGGTCCGGAAGGCGCTGAAAAAATCAACATATCAAATGATTGTTGTTCACCTTGCCGGTTTCTCGGAACCGAGTTAAAGGTTCTTGCTTCAATTAATGAAATTATACCATGGCAATATTTTTATGTCTATAACAAAATTAAGCATTTTTCGTTATATTTCGTAAAATCGTCAATACATTATGAAAATAATCTGGTAATGGGGCTTCAAAAGCCATCTTTTCCTCTGTACGTGGGTGAACTAAAATTAATTTGTAAGCATGTAGAGCCTGTCCTTTCAAATTAAATTTTTGATTGCGTCTACCATAAACTGGATCCCCTATTATTGGATGTCCTATATGATTAAGATGAACACGAATTTGATGGGTTCTTCCTGTTTCCAATGCAAGCTTCAAATATGTAAAATTACCAAATCGTTCTAAGACCTTATAATGTGTTACTGCTTGCCGTCCACCATTAACTACTGACATCTTCTTTCTGTCGGATGGATTTCTGCTTATAGGAGCTGATATAATCCCCTCATCTGTTTTTATATTGTCTTCTGTAATAGCCAGATAAATTCTAGAAATTGCTCTGTCTTGAATTTGTTTGGACAGATTTAGATGAGCAAAATCATTTTTTGCTACAACAAGAATACCAGATGTATCCTTGTCAATGCGATGGACTATACCTGGACGAACTTTTCCATTGATGCTTGACAATTCACCGCAATGATAGAGCAAAGCATTTACTAAAGTACCGCTATAATTGCCGACAGCTGGATGTACCACCATTCCTTGAGGTTTATTGACTACAGCTATATCAGCATCCTCATAAATGATGTCCAATTCAATTTTTTCAGGAAGAATTTCTAATCTTTCTGGCTTTGGGATTTCAACATTAATCCGATCTCCCAGCTTTACGCGATGGTTAGCTTTTACGGGTTTTGAGTTCAAGCTAACTTTCCCTTGCTTGATTAGCGTCTGTAAACAATTTCTGGAATACTGGCTCAGCTTACATGAAAGATAATGATCAAGCCTTTGACCTACTTCCTCATCTTCTACTATAAGATCAAGTTGTTTCGTCAGAGACACCACCTTCTGAACCATCTTCATTTCCTTGTTTATCGTCAGAAGTGGATTTTTCCTGATAAAAGAGTAACTGGAAGGCCAAAATGATGGTACCACAAACCACCGCCATATCTGCTACATTGAACACTGGAAACTGGATAAAGGTGAATTGAAACATGTCTACCACGTAGGCACGAAAAATACGGTCCAGTAGGTTGCCTATGGCACCTCCCAAAATGATAGCTAAACTTATTCGGGTTAAAAGGCTTTCATTCCGATTTTTCATTAAAAAGATAATGGCTACTATTACAATCAAGATAGGTAGAATTATCAAAAACCATCTTTGGTTTTGGAAAATACCAAAAGCTGCTCCACGATTTTCCACATATGTTAGACTGAAAACGTCTTCTAAAATAGCTATTGTATTCAAAGGTTTAAGATATTGGACTGTAATGTATTTAGTAATCTGATCGGCAACAATCACTAACAGGATTATAAATAGCTCTATCATATAGGCCTCCTATTTGTATTTTATACTAGAGGTTATTATATCATAAGCCAGCTCGACTTCCTAATATTTCTTATTATATTCCTCTAATCATCTGATTCATCATCTCCAAAATAACTAATCTTTATTTCCTTATCTGCGCTTATATATCCGCCATAGGAATTTCCAGTGACATCAGTGAATTGTTTTTGATAGTCTTCATTACTGATATTATCAATATCATCTATGTAGCCTGGTTCTTCATGATTTTCATACCATGTTACCCCATAATTCAAGATATCATTGTCGCTAACATCCTGAAGTCCACTGGAACTCCCATATTTCTGAGTATTTACAAGTGCATCTCCTTCATCTAAAATCTCTAGTTTCTTTACGTTAACAGAAGGTCTAAAATTTGTTGCCTCTTCCTCGCATTCCAGGCACATCCTAGTCTCTGGTAAAGCATCAAGACGCTCAAATGTTATGGAATCACCACAGGATTCACAATAGCCATAAGATCCTTTTGCAACCCGCTCCAAAGCTGATTGCACTTCTTTCATCTGCTTTTCTTGATGTCTATCTAAAGCTTGTTGTCTGCCCAACTCATATATCTCACTACCTAAGTCTGCTGGGTGATTGTCGTAAGTAGACAATTCACTGGTACTTTCAATTAAAGATTTTGTAAGACCCAATTCTTCATGTTGAGTATAGCTGTTTCGTTGCATTTCCATTTTTTCATGCAGTTTGTTACTTAAGTATTGAAGCTCGTAATCTTTCATAGAATACCTCCTAGCAAATGATGTCGTAATAACAAAATAGGACATACATAAGTATGTCCTTGATATTATTTGATATTCTATTGGGAAAAAGCTAACTGACCTCAGATGAAGTATCAGCAGAAACAATAGTAGAAGAATCATCATCCTCAGCTAATTGATCGATCTCTTCAATCTGAGATTCCAGCAGGGTACGAATTTTCATCTTAAGTATACGGATCTGTTTCTTGATTTCAAACTGTTCTTTATTAGCTTCTACAACATCCTGATTAGCATTTGCCCTAATCTGACGAGCCTGTTCCTCAGCTTCACGCAAGATCAGCTTTGCTTTCTGCTGAGCCACCGATGTGACTTCGTCTGCCGTCTTTTGCGCTGTAACCAATGTGTCCTTTAACGTTTTTTCCATAGTCCTAAACTGACTTATTTGATCCATTAGGATCGAAATTCGTTCTTTCATTTCCATGTTTTCTTTATAAATTTTTTCAAATTCATCAACAATGTTATCTAAAAATTGATCCACTTCATCTTCGTTATATCCTCGAAATGACCTTTCAAATTCTTTGTTGTGAATATCCATGGGAGTCAGTGCCACAAGAATCCACTTCCTTTCATAAAATGCTTAGTTAATATGTTAAACTATAAAAATACTTAGCCAATTGAGTTAGTAACCCGGATATCACCCAAATTAAGATCAAAGATAAGATTGGTGAAATATCAATAATCATCCTTCTACCATTTATCTTATGTATCAGCTCACGAAAAATATTGTTAATAGGATCTGCCAAGCTTTTTAGCTTATTTTTAACCTTACTTGGTTTATCTTTTAGGCGCGTAAATAAAGTTAGGGTAGCACTGATGACTATAATCCAAGAATATAGGTGTAGAAATAAGACTATGCCTTCTAAAGCAGAAGCTAAGACTATAAAAGTCAAAAGCTTACCCCCTAATCATTATCAAGCTGTGAACCTAAGGTATAAAAACTCTTTCCTTTAAAATCTTCGGGAATATTACCTATAATATCGATGTTGCTTGGAACTAAAACAAAAATACTCCTAGATACCTTCTGAATAGTTCCATCCAAAGCATATACAGAGCCACTTAAAAAATCTAAAACCCTTTGAGCCAAATCCTGTTCTAGGGAGTCTAAATTGACAATAATAGGCTTGCGGCTCTTTAAATTGTCAATTATATTTTGGGTATCATCATATGTAAGGGCTTGGTAGACAACAACCTTAACATAGGTAGATTGATGAATATTTACTACCTTTCCTTTTTTGTTTTTTGTCTGGAAGCTTGGTTCTATGAGTTCCTCACGTTGCCTCTCCTGCATTTCTTCTGGAATTTCTTCCATGGATTCCTCATCGATGTTTTCTTCTAAGCCAATGAAATTTAGAAATTTATTCATAAATTTGCCTGCCATTGTTTCTCCCCCTTTTATCTTTTTCCAAATATTGCTGTTCCTATGCGTACCATAGTAGAGCCTTCTTCTATTGCAGTTTCAAAGTCATTGCTCATCCCCATTGATAAGTGTTTCATTTCGATATGAGGATAGTTATCTTGCTTTATACCATCAAATAGTTGCTTCATCATGGTAAAATATGGCCTGATAGTCTCATTATCCTCCACCATGGGTGCTATTAACATCAATCCCATAACTTTGATGTTTTTCAAATTGTAGATGGTTTCAATGAAAGGTATTACTTCATCATAGGGAAGGCCTGATTTGGATTCCTCATTTGCAGGATTAACTTGTACCAATACAGGCACGACCCTGTTTATCTTGTCTGCTTGTCGATTGATTTCTCTAGCAAGTGAAAGCCTGTCCAGTGAATGAATCATTGATACCTTATTCACGATATACTTAACCTTGTTTCGCTGCAATTGGCCAATCATATGCCATCTAACATTTTCAACCTGGTCATACTTGTCAAGTAGTTCCTGTACCCTATTTTCTCCAAAATCCTTTAAACCATAAGCGAGAGACTGGTTAATTCTAGCAGAGTCTATCGTTTTGCTTACCCCTATTAATGTCACATCATCAGGGTTGCGACCTGAGGCTAAAGAAGCATTCTCAATTTGTTGACGAAGCATTGCTAAATTCTCACTTATATCCACTAAAACACTCCTATTCCTTGTCAGTCAGCACTTGATTATGAAGTTTCAAGGCTTGTGCGTCAGATACCGCCTCTACAATCACAAAGCCATCTTGTTTAGCTTGTATGGAGGTTTCGATAAAGCTGTTCTCTTCTTTGTCTCTTATATACACGCCTTGTCTCCCTCTGCTTTTTTTTAAAGCTTCTTCTGGCAATAATAGACCCTCCACTGTTTTTTGAATCCTTATAGGTAGTACTCGTTTGTTAATTATTTTGTCTACCTGGTCTTCAAATTCCAAAGTTAGTAGAAAATAATCCCTTTCTTTTTGGATTTTATTAACTTTTGCAGAAACAGGATCTTGTCCATCAAATACAGCTTCCAGAGTATCACCTTTTTCTAAGTAGCTCTCAGGACCATCACATTTCAAAACAGCAAACCAGTTTTCATGAGGATTTACCATACGAAATAGAGCTTGTTCGGCTTGTGCATCACTTATTGAATGTTCATCTCCTTCTTGACCAGTGGCATCAGTATATGGAATTTGATGGATTAAATTTGAGTAATCCTCTGATGTTATCCTGTCCACTGAACTGATACCTAAAACATTTTCAAATCCATCAATGGTGAAACTTATTAATCCCGTCTCTGGAGCCTTTATTTTTATTATCCATTGATCTATATCAGATGTTAATTTTGATTCCTTATGATATAAATCTGTAAGGTAGTCATCTGGTTCTGTTACAAGATCAAGTAATTTTTGTTTGCTATCCAGCAGTTTGCGTAAATTGCTTTCTAATTTAGCAACTTCTGTAAACCTTTTGTCTTTTACACTAATCTGGACTTGGGAAACCAGAGATTGAAGATCGTTATTTAGCTTAGTTAAATCATTGCTAATAGCTTTATCAATAAGCTGTTCTTGTTGATATTGAACGATCTTTTCCTGAACATCATAAAGCTGCTTGACAATACTATCGTTGAAGTTTTCCTTATATAGTATAGCTACAGGTTCATTTTCTTCTACAACAGTACCATCAGCAACAAGATAAACAGCTCTTCCATATGCAGGCGCTGCTTGTACTAATTCTTCTCTGATTATTACTGCAAGACCATTATGGACTACATCAAGCTTTCCATAGTTTATGCTAGCATAAGCAGCTTCACTATGATTGCTTAGTAAAAAGTAAATTACGCCAGACAGCAACAAAGCGAGTATGACAAAAAAACGGAATTTTATCCTTCGTTTGCCAATCTCCAAAAATGCTGCCATAGACTTAATCCTTCCTGCTTCATTAATAATTAGTAGTTCTCTAAATAACTATAAAATCCTGCAATTAAGTAAAATGTTTCCTCTGGAGACACTCTACATTGAATTTTGCTTTATACTTTTCATAATTCTTATTTGGTTACCAGTTTGATTAAAGCGAATATTATCACAGAAGGATTTAATAAGTTTTAACCCTCTTCCTCGCTCAGAATAGAGATTGGAATCACAGGGATATTCATACTTGAAGAAACCGTGATAATCAAAACCAGAACCTTCATCCTCAACTGTAACGCATATAGTAATAAGATCAATAGCTTCAATTTGAGCTTTTATAGTCTTATTACAGTGGTTCTTGTTACCATGCACCGTACCATTAGCGATTAACTCGTTTAGGATTAAACGAAACTCATATTCTTCTTCAGCGGACAAACAATAGTTGGATTTAATGGAATCCATCATGTCCTTAATCATACCCCTTATGCAATTGGATTCACAACCGATTATACTTTTGCAATACAGTATGCTCACCAAGCATGCCTCCCGCCTTGTAATAGCTCATTTACAATATTTCTAACCCAAACTAGCAAAAATGAAACAAATTAGCCCAAAAATCACATGTTCTTACATGTCCTTTTTTAGTTGCCTACGGAATTTTTCCAGTAACCTTCGTTCCATTCGGGAAACATACATCTGAGAGACGCCCATTTCTTCTGAAATTTCTCTTTGGCTTCGGCCCTTATAAAATCGTTCAATAATAACTTTTCTTTCCTGTTCACTTAAGGTTGACATGACTCTTTCTATAAAATCCCTATCCTCTATTAAGCGGTAATTCTTTTCCTCATTGCCAATAACTGCCATTAAGTCAGTTTCGCCTTCATTGTCAATATAAAAGTCCAATGAAGCGGTTTTAGTGGAATAGTTGGACTCCATCAGTTCGAGAACTTGTTCCGATGTTATTCCTAAATACTCCCCTATTTCATCAGGTGTAGGAGATCTGCCAAATTGATTTAATAAATAGCTTTTTGCATTTTCTATTTTCTTAATAAATTCGCTCTCTTTTCTAGGTAATCGTATAATTCGGCTTTTATCCCGGAAATAGTTTTTTATTTCTCCTACTATAGTGGGTGTAGCATAGCTTGAAAACTTAAAGCCTTTAGTAATGTCGTATCGCTCTAACGCTTTCAAAAGTGCAAGAGAGGCAACTTGAAATAAATCGTCATATTCTATGCCACGATTGGTGAATTTTTTTGCAATTATCTCCGCTATATACAAATATTTGCCGACTAGCTGATTTCGTAGTTCTATATCTCTAGTCTTGCAGTATTCTGCAAGCATTGAATCTTCGTGTTGGTCTTTCTTGTTCACCTCTACTTGATCACTCATGCCCCAAATTGCCTCCACCTGATTTTATTATTGTAAACCCATAAATGACGCCCTGTTCTTCTTCCTTTATTACTTGATCGGAAACGGACTCAATGATAAACAAGCTAAGCTCATTGTTATCTGGTTTTTTTTCTGTAACACAACTTGATCCAATTAGCTTTACCTTAGCTAAAATACTGGAATCCGTATTAATCTGATAATCAATTGCTAGATGAGAATTTCCTGAAAACTGATTGATAAGATAGTTGCTAGCTTCTGAAATCGCCAATTTTAAATCTTCTATATCGTCAACGGTAAAGCCTATTCGATTGGCAATGGATGCTGTAGTTAACCTAGCAACAGACATATACTCGGGTTTGGCTGGTAATTTTATGCTAATTTCATCCATTATCATCATCCCTGCCCCTCAATAGTAAATACCTTATCCAAACCAGTGATGCTAAATATCTTATAGATATAAGGTTGAAGATTGCGGATAATGATATCACCATTATATTCTTTTACATTACGCAAAGCACTAATCAACACTCCAAGACCTGTACTGTCTATATATTTTAAGTCAGCACAATCAATATTAATATTTCCTTTGTTTGCTTCTACCAACTGCAAAAGACTGCTTTTTAACTCAGGAGCATTGTAAATATCAATCTCCCCGGCTAGTACAACGCTCCAGGAATTTGTTTGTTCGTTCCATACTTTATGAATATCCATGTAGTACACCCCTCTTTGTTCTTCATTGGAATTTTTGGTGAATCGGGTTACTTCACACCGTTTCAATAAATACTTAAATGCAAAGTCCCATGACTTTGCTTCATTAACTGTATTTATTATAACATAAGATATGTATAAAGGGAAAGAATCTGATTTTTTTTATTTTCTTTGTTGACACCATGAAAAAAATGTTGTATATTAATATACGTCGTTCGAAAACAAAAGATATGGCGGGGCGTAGCGCAGTTTGGTAGCGCACCTGGTTTGGGACCAGGGGGCCGCAGGTTCGAATCCTGTCGCCCCGACCACCTTTTGGCCCCTTGGTCAAGCGGTTAAGACACCGCCCTTTCACGG
>JAAZEK010000178.1 GCA_012512335.1 Clostridiales bacterium
CTGTCCCTAACTGATTTACGGGAATACTATTCGGACAGGGTAACCTCGCGCTTGTTTGATACTCAAAACACAATCATACTGCAATTTCAGGGTCAGGATATTAGACTAAGGGCGAAGCGTTAATAGTCCTCATGATGTCTTTCATAGCTTGCAAATTTGGTAAATTGGCCTAGCCACACTAGCTCTACTGTTCCTGTGGGGCCATTTCTTTGCTTGGCAATTATAGCCTCAGCAATATTCTGTTTTTCAGTGTCAGGATTGTAATATTCATCACGGTATAAGAATACAACCAGATCGGCATCCTGCTCAATGGCTCCTGATTCTCTCAGGTCGCTAAGCATAGGCCTATGGTCTTGTCTGGCTTCAGGCCCTCGACTAAGCTGGGATAATGCTACAACAGGCACCTGTAATTCCCTAGCCAAGGCCTTTAAAGAACGGGAAATTTCAGATACTTCTTGTTGCCTTGATTCGGTTTTCCCTCGTCCTGACATTAGCTGAAGATAGTCAATTACAACCATGCCGATATTATGCTCCATCTTAAGCCTTCTGGCCTTGGAACGGACTTCCATAGCCGTTACGCCAGGTGTGTCATCAATAAATATTGGAGCTTGAGATAAAGGTGTTGCAGCGTTAACCAGCTTCATCCAATCCTCTTCAGTCAAATCCCCTGTACGGACTTTCTGTAATTCCACATTAGCTTCACTGCTTAGCATACGCTGTGCCAACTGATCCTTGGCCATCTCCAAGCTAAAAATTGCCACAGGGACCTTATAACGGACAGCGGCATTCTGGGCAATATTCATGGCAAAGCTAGTTTTTCCCATTGAGGGCCTAGCTGCAATTAGGATGAAATCTGAAGGATTCATACCAGAAGTACGCAAATCAAAATCTCTAAATCCGGTTGGAACCCCTGTGATCTTACCTTTGTTTTTTGACATCTCCTCAATTTTCGAATAAGTTTCCAGAAGAATAGTTTTGATAGATTCAAAGGATTGCTTGTTCTTCTTTTGTGAGATATCAAATATCTTTTTTTCCGCATGATCAATTATGATATCCATGTCCTCAGAGGCTTCATAGCTTTCCTTGATAATCTCATTGGATGCGCTAATCAGTTTACGAAGAATAGACTTTTCTTCTATAATTCTAACGTAATAACGGATATTGGCAGTACTTGGTACCGACATGGATAAGTCGGAAATATAGGTTCCGCCTCCTACTGCCTCCAAAGAGCCTCTCTGCCTCAGTGCTTCCGCTAGGGTCACCAAATCAACCGGCTTACCCTGGTCATAGGTGTCCAAAATAGCTTCATATATTTCCTTATGTGCATCTGAGTAAAAATCCTCACCCTGTAAAACCTCAGATGCGGCTGCCACAGCTTCCTTGTCCAATAACATAGAGCCCAGCACAGATTGCTCAGCATCTAGATTATGGGGAGGTATACGTTGTGCCTGCATTACGGGATCCATTATCCCAAGCCCCCTTATGAATGTTCCAAATATAATTAATATGCAGTATAATCAGGCTATAAGAGCAGCTGAATACAAATCAGCTGCTCTCTCTAAATTATTATGCTTCTACTACCTTAACATTGAGCTTTGTCCCAACTTCAGGATAAACCTTAACCTCCAGCTGGAACTCACCCAAACTGCGTATAGGCTCGGGTAAAACAATTTTCTTCTTGTCTATATTCACCTTATGGTCTTGACTCATGATATCAGCAATTTCCTTGTTGGTAACTGAACCAAATAGCTTTCCATTTTCTCCACTTTTTGCTTTAACTACAACTACTAGTTGGGATATGCTTTCAGCCAGCTTCTTAGCTTCCTCTAACTCATTTTGCTTTCTCTTGTCTTCAGTAGCCTGCTTGCTCTGCAAATTACTCATATTTCCAGCATTGGCTTCAATAGCCAGGTTGTTGGGAAACAAGTAATTACGTGCATAACCATCTTTGGCGTTTACAACATCGCCCTTCAATCCATGACCCTTAACATCTTCCAATAAAATAACCTTCATTATTTAACACCTTCCTTTAAATATTCGTTTATAGCGTCTACTACCCGCTGTCTTGCCTCTTTCATAGTAATATTCTCTAGCTGAGCACCTGCCATGGTCAGGTGACCACCACCACCCAGCTTCTCTAAAATCACTTGCACGTTTATACTGCCCAGAGATCGTCCACTAATCATGATACCATCAGGAGTGGAGCAAAGCACGATGGATGCAGTAATTCCCTTAATATTTAGTAAATTATCCGCAGCCTGTGCAGCTACTAGCTGTGCATTAGGAGTATTGGGCGGACATTCGGATATGGCAATACCAGGTTTTATCATTTGTGCCCTCTTTACTGTTTCTGACCGGTTGGCATAGGTATCCATATCATCCTGAAATAACTGGCGTACTGCAGTTGGATCGGCCCCTGCTCTACGCAAATAAGAGGCTGCTTCATAGGTACGCACACCAGTTTTAAATATAAAGTTCTTTGTGTCCATGGTGATACCTGCCAATAAAGCATCTGCCTCCAAGGGTTCAATGCGAATCCTATCGTCAAAATATTGTATCACTTCAGTAACCAGCTCGCTAGCTGATGAGGCATAGGGCTCAAGGTAAGAGAGGGTTGCATTTTCAATAGACTCTGCACCTCTTCTATGGTGGTCAAATACTACAATTCGCTCTGCCTTCTCCAATAGCTCTGGTGATTCTGTAAAGCTAGGCCGGTGAGTATCCACCACAACAAGTAGTGAATCTTTATTGATACGATTTAAAGCATCTTCGGTGCGAATAAATAAACCTTCATAGATTTCCTTTTCCTGTAGCTTCTCAATTAGAGAGTCTACAGAAACATTGGATTTATCTAAAACAATATGGGCATTTTTCCCCGCAAACTTAGCACAACGGTATAATCCCAATGCAGAGCCAATGGAATCTATATCTGGACCCTCATGGCTCATTATAAACACTTCTGATGAATGTTCAATCAACTCTCTAAGAGCATTGGCAATGACCCGAGATTTCACCTTGGTTCGTTTCTCAACGCCTTGACTCTTGCCTCCATAGAAAAACAGCTTGGTGCCCTGCTTTACAACTGCCTGATCACCACCACGACCTAAAGCAAGCTCCAATGCAGAAAGTGCACTACTATTGGCAAGGTAAGGATTTTCTGCACCTTGACCTACACCTATACTAAGAGTAACAGGAATTTTATTGCCTAAGCTTATATCTCTTATTCGATCTAGTACCTGAAACTTTGTCTGGCGTATTTTTTCCAGTTCCTGTTCTTCCAATATCACCAGATACTTTTCATGATCGTGCTTAACCCACCCAGCATTGATATCCTTGGCCCAACGTGCTATTCGGGACTCAATTTCAGCCAGTACTGTCGGCCGCTTGGTGCTTTCCGTATTAGAAAGAACCTCATCATAATTGTCAACTACAATATGAGCAAATATAGTTTTTTTCGCTTGGTACAAGGTTTTTATACGGTAATCCTCAGTGATATCCAACCAGTAAATCAAGTAAACAGCCTTGTCCCTTGAACTTATTGAATCTGTTCGAACCATTGACCATAATAATCTATACCATTTGCCCTGGTAATTAAGCTCAGGAATAGTACCTTCATCACCTGCTTTTAACTGAGTAATGGGAAACTGTGGAATATAGTCCTGTATTTTACGATCTAAAAGCTTGTTTCCCTCCATCAAGAGTCTGAATTGAGGATTATACCAGGTAATTGTCCCATCGGGATCTATGACCATTAAGGGCATAGGAATACTTAACACTGCATTTTTCGTAGCCCAATCTATATCCTCGGATAGATTCTCCAGATAGCTATTCCATTCTTCTTTCCTCTGATGCATCATTCTCCAATTATAAAACACGAGGACCAGAAATAAGGCTAGAGCTATGCCTCCTATCCAATAATCAAATTGAAATAGGATGAGAACAAAAACCAATATGATGGCTAGATATATTTTAGACTCAGGTAGGTTCCATTTTCTAAAATGTTTTTTCACGGATGCCTCCTATTTCCCATTCTTAAACAAAAATTTATTACGATATCTTGTGCGCAGGTGGAGCAATTGGTCCAGTAAGCCTAAAAACGGAAGAATAGCGCCTAGAAATATGAATATAAATATTATAAGCACCCATCGCACAACTCCTGGAACATTCCCCGCTTTGAGAAAAAACCATAGCATTGATAGCCCCATAACCATAAATAAAAATGAAATCAAGGCAGTTATAGTAAGATTAACTACTTCAAATCTAGGAATCCCAAGATTTTGTCCTATATAAGACACAAGCATCAAAATTACTAGTCCAATAGCCATTCCCTTAGGAAAATTCCATTCTTCAAAGCGACGCACTGCTGGGGTTTCATAGTCAAACCGTTTTAAAATCAAGCGAATAATTAAAAATAATGCCACTCCATATATCAGGGAAGAAATTAGAATAACTGCTGGTACTGCGTTTTTCATCTCTGCAATAAAGAAACCCACCAGCTGTTCACCAGTAGTAAAATTTTGAAAAATATTCCATTGATGATATAGCTTCAGTAGCTGATTGGCGTCTACAGCCCCATTGGTAAAGCTATGTCTAAATGAGCCCCATATAGCATCAAAAGCCGATTGACTATTAATCCACCCATACATTATTAAATATAGAACCAGAGAAAGCAAAACGCTTCCTGCTGAAAGTAAAACATACTCATAAAAATTAACTTTTTTTCCAAGTCTTTTAATCAGCCCTCCAATTAAGATAATTGGCAGTAATAGAAAGATTATACTTAGAATAGGATGAAGAAAATGCATTGCACACCTCGTTTTTATTTCCAATTATATCCTGTATATAGCACAGGCCATCAGTTTTTCTAACCGCTTACTCTATATCATCTTGCCATCGAGGATAAGAACCTAGATGTTTATAATAGGTACTCAAGGCTTGAACTGAGCTTAGTGCACGTGAAGCCTCTTCGTCCTCTGCATGACCTTCAAAATCCACATAAAATAGATATTGCCCTAAACGGGTGCGCATAGGACGGGATTCGATTCGTGTCAAGTTAATGCCCCAGCTAGCAAAGATATCCAAAGCTTGTAACAAGCTACCAGGTTCATCGTTAACGGAAAATACAATTGAGGTTTTATCCTTTCCAGTTCGTTTTACAGAATTTCGAGATAAGACTACAAAACGAGTACAATTGTTTGGATGATCCTCAATGTTCTCATGCAAGATATTAAGTCCAAATATATCGGCTGCCCTTTTGTTGGCAATGGCTGCTACAGGCTGAATACTATCTTTTGCCTCTCTGGCACCAGCTGCCGTACTATTGGTTGAATGCACAGGAACCCCTGGAAACTCTTTATGTAAAAAACGCCTACATTGGGCCAAGGCTTGGGGATGAGATAGAATCTGAAGGATATCCTCTTTCCTTACACCGGGCTTAGCTACCAGACATTGATGAATGGCTATAGTTCTTTCCCCAATAATTTTTAATTCTACATCATGAGCTAGCATATCTATAGTTACGTTGACAGTTCCTTCAATTACATTCTCTATAGGTGCCACTCCTAAGTCTAAAGCACCATCCTGAACTGCCATGATTAGACTAGGTACATCCCGATAATCAACTAGCTTTCCTGGATAGTCCTCTTGTAAAACCAATGCAGCCTGCTCTGTAAAAGTACCGGCAGGGCCTAAATAGCCGATTTTACGCATATTTCCCCACCTTGTTTTCGTAATACATTAATTTTATATGCATAACCCACCTTTGTCAATGTAGCATTCTGCTAATTCCAGTTAATCCGCGTGGAGTTGGCGTTAGGCTAATAAAAAACCGCTCCCATAAGGAACGGTTTGTGTACTCAATCAGATGAGTAGGGTAGCAGTGCAATATGACGAGCTCTTTTAATAGCAATTGTCACTCTACGCTGATGCTTTGCACAGTTGCCAGAAATTCTTCTGGGAAGAATCTTCCCCCGCTCAGTAATGTATTTCTTTAGTTTGAAAACTTCTTTATAATCAATATGTGTTACTTTATCTACACAAAAGGCACATACACGTCTTCTAGGCCTTCTTCCGCCTCCGCCGCCTCCGCCTCTTGGCTTCCTTACATATTCAGCCATGTTTATCCTCCTGTCTTATTTAGAATGGAAGCTCATCGTCATCTACATCCATCATGTCATTAAAACCTGATGACTCTGGCTTATCGTTTTGCTGTGGGGTATATTGTGGACTACCTTCATTTTGATTGCCGGAAGGATTCCGTTCCAAAAATTGAACCTCGTCTGCAACTACCTCAGTAATATAGCGCCTTTGACCGCTGTTGTCGTCGTAGGTTCTCACCTGCATACGCCCAGATACGGCAACTAGCCTGCCCTTGGCTAAAAACCTTGCACAAGTTTCAGCCAATTTGCGCCAAGTTACTATTGGAATAAAATCCGCTTCTCTTTCCCCTTGTTGATTGGTAAAGCTGCGATCAACCGCTAGTGTGAAGGTGGTCACACTTATACTGTTTGTTGTAGACCTCATTTCTGGATCCTTTGTTAAACGCCCAATAAGAATAACTTTATTTAACACTTTCTCCACCACCCTTTTTATTTTTCATCTAAACGGATTGTTAGATAACGTAGAATATCATCTGTTATCTTGTAGTTACGTTCCAGTTCTTCTGGTAAGTCGGATTCCGCAGAAAAGTTAACTAATACATAGTATCCCTCATTGAGATCATCAATGGGGTATGCAAGCCTTCTCTTGCCCCACTCGTCCACATTTTCTATCTGGCCACCCTCTTGCTGAATAAGGTTGCTAAACCTTTCTATCAGCGCTTTGATGCCTTCTTCCTCGACAGTAGGACGGATAATGTAAATGGATTCGTATTTATTCATGGCAAATTCACCTCCTTTTGGACTATGGCCCTGCATGTCCTGCAGAGCAAGGATGTTACAATAGATGATTATATCACCTTACGGATTCTTGCGCAAGAGTTCATTTTCCTATTTTACAGGATCTTAATCAGCATAGTTCTAGCTTCATTAAACTCAATCGAAACCATTTTCTCCCGCTCCAACCTCTTCAGCATATCACTGAATTTCCTAAATCCTACCTGACGTTCGTCAAAATCAGGGTATTCCTTTTGTAGCTCAGATTTGATTATACTGGGGTTGACCCTATCAAAACCATTTCTTTTCAGCTTATCGAGATGATTTTGCATGACGTTCATCCAATTGTTCTTGTTTATCTCTTCAGTTACAGCCTTGTTATCCACCTTCATCTTTACCTTAAGAGAGTTGGTGTCGCCAAATACCTTAATAGTATTGTATTTATTCTCCAGAGTATTTAACAGCTTTCCGAAAGAGGAATATCCATAGCCCTTTTCACTAAATTCTGGCCGTAAACGAAGCAAGGTCTTTTTCAATTCGCTGACGAACATTGTCCCTTCAGTGTCAGATTGATCGCTAATGATTTTTCCCAGCACTTCCATCAAGTCTTCTGGTTCGCCGGTAGCATCGTCCCCATTTGTCTGCTGTTCCCCAGAATCGGTTGTCACTGTTTCCAAGAAAATAAACTCATTACAGGCCTTGATAAATATATTGGAAGCAACTTCCGAGCGGGAAATTCCCAATACATATTTGCCCATGGATTTAAGTTTGCCCACCAGAGGGGTATAATCGCTGTCACCTGATACAATGCAAAAACAATCAATGTTTTCATTAGTATAAGCTACATCCAGTGCATCGATGACCAACTGAATATCTAGGTTGTTTTTTTGATTAACACCGTACCGAAGTGATGGCACAACGTTAAAAGTGTTGGATAAAAGGACTTCCTTTAAGGCAGAAAAGGATTCCTGATAACCATAGACCTTGCCTATCAGAATGTCTCCTCTAATCTTCACCTTCTCGATGACCCGGTTTAAGGTGATAGCTTTACCACCAGTGTTTTCCAGGTCTATAAATATTGCAAAATTTTGTTTTTCCATAAATAACTCCAAACTTTATTTTTTACTTTAGATTCTCAGGGTTGAGAGATTCTAATTCCCGCAGAACAAAGATTCCATCTTTACGGACCAGCACATCATCAAAATACATTTCTCCTCCGCCATATTCAGGGGTTTGAATGTTGACCAAGTCCCAGTGGACAGCAGATTTGTTGCCGTTGTCACATTCCTCGTAGCAACTGCCCGGTGTAAAATGGAAAGAGCCTGCAATCTTCTCATCAAATAGAATATCATTCATAGCTTTTGTGATATAGGGATTTACACCAATGGCAAACTCGCCAACATACCTGGCTCCTTGGTCTGTATCAAACACCTGATTGACTTTTACATTATCATTGGCTTCAGCCTGAACGATCTTTCCATCCTTGAAAGTAAGAGAAACATTCTGATAGGTGAATCCATTATACTCAGAAGATGTGTTATAAGTGATAACCCCATTTACAGAGTCCTTAACTGGTGCGGTAAAGACTTCACCATCAGGTATGTTCATTTTACCATCACATTTGATGGCTGGCATACCTTTAATGGAAAATGTCAAATCAGTTCCTTTACCGGTGATGCGAACC
>JAAZEK010000179.1 GCA_012512335.1 Clostridiales bacterium
ATCCACCTTTCCGGCTAGGTTTCTCATCTCTAAAAATGCAAATGGATATTCTGTTAAGTGAATATACAAACGCTTTCCATCTTGGCTCTGTGTTAATTTACATCCCTTAGGAGCAGTAAATTCCGGTTCTGCCATTGTACATCCATAGATTGATCGTCCATTATACTTCATCCAATCTCCATATACCTGTAGAGCTTGCTCTGCCCGATAGTCTATATATCCTCTTGCCGTAGGCCCTACATTCATCAGGAGATTTCCACCCAAAGATACAGTATTAACTAGCATATTTATGAGCATTTCAGGGGTTTTCCAAGACATCTCATCTCGATAGTATCCCCAGGATCCAGAAAAGGTCTGACAAGCCTCCCATGTAACCAGCTCATTGGTTTCTGGATGTTTGATCCACTCCTGTGGCTGGTACTGTTCAGGGGTCCAAAGATCTTGGTCTATTTCAGCTCGGTTATCAATTATAATATTTGGCTGGAGACTTCTCGCTAAGGCTATCAATTCCTCAGATTCCCAGTCATCCTTGCCCTTGCCCTTCATCCAAGGCTTGTCTTCCATTTTACTGTGTGGGTAGGAAAAGTCGAACCAGAGGATATCAATTTCTCCGTAGTTGGTCAGCAGCTCTTCTACCTGATTGCGCATGTAGACTGCATAATTGTGCACATTTCGATCCTTGCTTTGCTCATAGGCATCTGCATCATCTCTTCTAGGATGTATGGGATCGATGGGAAAGTCAGGATGGTGCCAGTCAATTAGAGAATAGTAAAAGCCTATTCGAATCCCTTCTGCCCGGAATGCATCAACATATTCCTTGACTAAATCTCTACCTGCTTTAGTATTTGTACTTTTGTAATCTGTGTACTTAGATTCGAACATACAAAAACCATCATGATGCTTTGTGGTCATAACAGCGTATTTCATTCCAGCTTCTTTGGCTTTCTTAGCCCATTCTTTAGGATTGTATAGGTCTGGATCAAAATACTTTAGATACTTGTCGTACTTTTCTTCAGTAATCTTTTCCCTGGATTTGATCCATTCATGACGAGCGGGCAATGCATACAGCCCCCAATGAATGAACATACCGAAACGTGCTTGGGTAAACCACTCCGTATCTCCCGGAGTTTTGCGAGTCACATAACTAGACATTACAATTCCCCTTTCATTTCCCGAATATCTTTCTATCATTTTCCATATTGAGTATATCAGCCACAAAAATGACTGTCAATTCAGAAAATTATATAGCTCATAGCTCTGTAGCAGGAAGAGCAGGAACATTGTTAGTTACTGTTCACTGAGAATTAAAATAATAAATATATTGATTTATTATTTTGCAGTGAACAGTAACCCTGTAAAAACTATGTAAAAAATATTAAAAAAAATACTTGTTTAACCGTATAGCTATAGGTTATAATTATATAGCTCTCAAGAGAGAGCTTGATTACCGTTATCCATGTAAAACATTTACTTACATGGACTCCCCTTATTCATACCTGTTAGCTTGCATCTTGTCCTCCGTTAACTCGGAGGACTTTTTGAGAGAAGAGGTAGACCTGAAGGCTTATATATTGTAGCTATTGTAAGTCTTAACTAAACAACAAACAATATGAAAGATAGGTGACATTTTTATGAAGAAAAAAATATACTTAGTGGTAGCCCTTGTATTAGCTTTTGCCTTATTGGTAGCTTGTTCCCCTGAACAACCCAATGGAAATGGCAACGGTAACGATAATGATAACGTTACAGCACTAGAAGGCTTGGCAGATGGAGTATACACAGGCAAAACTGAAAAAGATGAGCGTGGAAGCTATGGCGAAGCCATAATTACCATATCAGGCGAGAAGATAACTGAAGCCGAATATATTGAGTACATTGAAGAGGGTAAGCCAAAGAGCAAGGAAAACGGTTATGAGTATGAGGAAGCATTAGCATCATTTGAAGCCTTGGCTAATGAGCTTGTTGAAAAGCAAAATGTTGACGAGGTTGATGATTACTCTGGTGCTACCGGAAGAAGCGAAAATTTCCGTACAGCAGTAAAAGAAGCTTTAAAAAGCACACCAGCAAACTAACAAGATAGCTATAATAGGGGCATGATAACGGGCACTCAAGGGGTTATTAGTTGAATATAGTTTGTAGAAATAAAAGAAGGCGAAAACGCCTTCTTTTTGTTTTGTTTATCTTTATCCTACATCAACACTCCCACTTCTTTAAGTGGCGAGTTCACTTATCTTTATCAATTTTTGCATAATTTAGTAGATCAACAAACAAATTGTGAATCTCGGGGTATTTCTTTTTGACGTTTAATGGTTTGAGATAAGCATCAGTGAAGGCATGTACAGTACTGCCATTTGCCAGCATTTCTCCATCTTCCTCTCGAATTACCTTATATTCCATAGTGAGCCTGACACCAGCATATTTGGATATCCAGGCACGAATGCATATCATGTCATCATATTTTGCCCCCCGAAGGTAATTACAATGGGTTTCAAGCAAAGGAAGCATTACGCCGCTTTCCTCCATGCTTCGGTAATCTAGACCTGCATCTCGCATGAATTCTGTTCTAGCTACTTCGAACCATGTATAGTAGTTGGAATGGTGAACAACACCCATCCGATCAGTTTCCTTATAACGAACACGAAATTTTACCTCTGTAACAGCCATCTATTTCCCTCCATTTGCCTTCCTTATGTCCATTTAAGCCTTCCTATTCCTTATAACCCCTAGGCAGCTACCTCCCTAGTTAAGTTCTTGATCCAATTGAATTTATTAACCTTTATAACTGCGACTATACATTTTAGTATCTGATCACTCTTTAAGCATGCAAATACAACAACTGGCGGTGCATGAAATACAAAGGCAGCAATCAGCGCTGATGGTATCACAATCAGCCATACATGGAGCAAATCATTTACAAGCACAAAGTATATGGATCCTCCAGCTCTTACAATCCCTGTTAGTACAGACATTTGATACGAAGTGCCAACCAGCATAATGGACAGAACAGTAATAAACTGCGAAGCCATGGCTAGTGTATCATCAGAAATATTATATAGGCGAAGTATAAGGCCTTTAGATGCGTACATAACCAGTGCAGAAATAACCCCTATAATAAGAAACAAAATTTGTAGCTTTTTAGCATACTCCTTCACTGTGTCATAATTACCAGAGCCAACGGTTTGGCCTATGACAATTGACGATGCACCTGCCACACCATAAACCCCAACGCTGACTATTTGAAATACCGTGTTTGAAATACTGACAGACGCTAAAGCTGTAGACCCTAACCTGCCTACGATTGCTCCTTGGACAGCTAGGTTTATACCCCAAAGAATATCCCCGGCTATAACAGGAAACCCATATTGAAAGAAGTCCTTAAGTAGCACCATATTGGTCTTTATAAGATCATGGAATCTAAAATATAGCTTATTTTCTACAAGTCTAACATAGATAAGCATAACAACGAATTCTATTATTCGGCTTATAAGTGTAGCAATAGCTGCACCTTGAACACCTAAAGCAGGAGCACCCAACTTGCCAAAGATTAATACCCAATTTAGAAATATATTTGTAAAGAAGGCGAGTATAGATACATATAGGCCGATCTTCACCCTCTCAATACATCTCATAGAGCTTATTAGTATTTGTGTAAGACAGAAAAAGATGTATGAAAAGCGTATAACTTTTAAATATGAAAATGCCTCTGGAA
>JAAZEK010000180.1 GCA_012512335.1 Clostridiales bacterium
AGAAAATTTTAGACAAACTAGTGAGAAGTCTTCAAGTGGAGACTGATATTTTGGATGCCAATGGTTTGATCGTAGCCAGTAGCGATAAGTCTCGTGTGGGTAGCGGAGGCCAAATCATAAGAGATGTTATGGAAGAAGATGACAAAGCCATCTTTATCGACAATAACCGCACATACATGAAGTTCACAGCAGACAAAACACTAACTTATTTCCTTTCCATGGAAGGAACCGACAGAGTAGCGCGAAATTATTGTTTGTTAACAGTTTCTCTGTTGGAAGCTCAATTAAAAAACTCCCTTCAGAAGCTAGATAAGGAAGAGGTTATGCGTCGCATTCTCCTTAATCAATTGGGAGAATTGGAATTACGAGAGCTAGTTAGCGACTATAAATTAGAGCTTGCAATGCCTCGCTGTGTATATCTTGTTCGTACCCGAGGAATGGAAGCTGACATTGTATATCAAATGCTACTAAAAGCTTTCCCTAGAAACCAGGGAGATATTTTGGTTTTGGTAGATGGTATGACTGTTTCTCTAATCAAGGATGCGTCTGGCGATGTGGATGAAGAGGAATTACTTCAACTAGGTGCTGCGATTGATGAAACCATTGAAAATGAAACCTCTTTCAAGGCTTATATCGGTATTGGTGGCATTAAGGAAAACCTATTCCAGTTGCAGGAATCCTATGATGAGGCGTCTAGATCTATTGAAGTAGGCAAAATATATGGTACCAGTAATCGGATCTATAAGTATAGCAATCTATTGCTGGAACGATTCCTTTACGAGGTTCCATTGCATTTATGTGAGAAATACAGCAAGGGTCTTTTTATAAAGGAATACAAAAAGCTGTTAAGCGACGAAATGCTTCGAACCATTGATAAATTTTTTGAAAATAGTTTAAATTTAAGCGAGACATCCAGACAATTGTTTATTCATCGTAATACCTTGGTGTACAGGCTAGACAAAATTCAAAAGGTTATGGGTCTGGATCTTCGTAATTTCCATCAAGCGGTTACCTTCAAAATAATGATGATGTTAATGGATAGGTATACTTGGGAGGTTTAACACTTGATACAACTAATAGATGTATCGAAGGAGTTTGAGAATGGCCTGCGGGCATTAGATAAAGTTACTGTATCGGTTCAAAATGGAGAATTTGTGTTTGTCGTCGGTGCTAGCGGTGCTGGAAAATCTACTTTAGTAAAGCTAATACTAAAGGAATTGGAGCCAACAGCAGGTAAACTGTTAGTTAATAAAGTAGATTTATCAAAGATGAAGCGGAAGGAAATACCTTTCTATCGTAGAGGTATAGGGGTTGTGTTTCAGGATTTCAGGCTTCTTCCTGACAAAACTGTATATGAAAATGTAGCCTTCGCCATGGAAGTCGTGGAGGCAACCAGAAAAGAAATACGCCGGCAAGTACCGGCTATTTTGGGTATGGTAGGTTTAGCTACGAAGGCTAATCATTTCCCTAACCAGCTCTCTGGTGGAGAACAGCAAAGGACAGCTTTAGCAAGAGCCTTAGTAAACAATCCGTCGATTTTAATAGCTGATGAACCAACGGGGAATTTAGACAAAGAAACAGCTAGCGAAATCATGAAAATAATCAACATGATTAATCATAGAGGGACTACAGTAATTATGGCTACCCATGCGTTAGATATCGTGAGTTCCATGAAAAAGAGAGTCATCACCTTTCAGAAGGGCAAGATTATTTCTGACGACAGGAAAGGAGAGAGCTTCCTTGAAGATTAGAACTTGGAAACGAATGGTTAACCACGGATTTCGGAATATGTTTCGAAATAGGATAATGTCTCTAGCTTCAATAAGCGCTATAACTGCTGCTTTGTTTATATTAGGCTTAGTTCTGGTTGTAGTTATGAACTTTAACAATGTAGCTGCTGGTTTAGAATCAAAGACGGAGGTCACCGTCTTTTTAAAAAGCAGTGTTCGTACATCTGATATAAAGAAGATTGAGCAACAATTAGACCACAGGGAAGGCATTAAAGAATGGGAGTTCATATCTCGCATGGAAGCATTGGAAAATTGGCGAGATGAATGGGGAGATAAGAAGCATCTTTTAGATGGTTACAATGAAGAAAATAATCCCCTTCCCGATTCATTTCATGTCACTCTAGAAAAACCAGAATATGTAGCTGAAGTAGTGGAGGAGTTCAATAAAATTAGTGCTGTAGAAAATGTACAGTATAGCAAGGATGCAGTGGATTCCATTGCCGCTATTGTTTCTACTGTTAGAATATTCGGTGTAGTAATTGTAGCTGTGCTTGTAGTTATGGCTATGATAATTATTCATAACACCATCCGAATATCCGTCTATTCTAGGCGTAGGGAAGTCAATATTATGAAATATATTGGTGCCACTGATTGGTATATTCGCTGGCCTTTCCTAATGGAAGGGTTGGTATTAGGCTTGTTAGGTGCAGTATTATCGGGTGGTTTGGTAGCGGGTGTATATTCACTTTTGCTGAACCAGATGACTACAACCCCTCAGCAATATAATCTATTATCCTTGTTCCAGCTAATGCCTCTAGCGAGTATTATTTATCCGATTGCTGCAATGTTTTTATTGGTAGGAAGCGTGGTAGGAATCAGCGCTAGCTTATTATCAATAAGAAAGCACTTACGTGTATAGCAGATGGAGGTCGGAAGTCGTAAGTAAGAAGTAAGAAGTAAGAAGTTAGAAGTTAGAAGTCATAAGAGTTCAGAGTATCTGAGCTCTTTCTTTTTATAATTGCTTATAAACTGATGTATTTGTCGATAATGCTCACATCAAAATAATAAATAATATGGAAGAAGCCTTTGCAAGAACGATTATCAACCTTAGCGAATATCAGCAGAAAATGCGTTAAGCAGCTTCCACTGTTTGAACGCAGTGAGTTTGGAAGCTGTAGAATTTTCAGCTGAGATGAGCTCTAGATTGATTCGTGATGGCAACAGCGACTGGAGTATATTTATTATTTATTTGATGGATAATTTTTTTGTATAAACATGGAGTAAATGCTATAATGTATTAAGTAGTAAGCCAGCTTAGTTGGGAGGATATTTTATGATTAGAAAAAGAACTGCCGTTGTGGCGTGTATTATACTTGTTATAATAACCGCATTGTTGACATCTTATATAACGTTTCAGGTTAATGGATACATGATGATTAGCCAAGGTAACGCTATTCATTCAGAAGAATATACGGAAATGAAGGACTTCTATAGAAAATTTAATCAGATAAAATCTGTTATTCAGAAAGAGTATTTGAATGAGCCAGAGCTCGATACTTTGCTGGAAGGTGCAATTAAGGGGATGGTTAGCTCTCTGGAAGACCCTTACACTTATTATTTAACAGCAGAAGAATACCAGGAATTTTTGATAGATGTTGGAGGTACATATGCAGGTGTAGGATTATCTGTATCTGTTATCGATAATGCTATTACAGTGGTTACTGCATTTAAAGGCAGTCCCGCTGCTGAGGCTGGGCTTACTTCAGGTGACAAAATCGTAGCTGTCAATGGTGAAGATATGGATGGCACCATGTTAGAAGATGCAGTTAACATCATGAGAGGCGAGCCAGATACCCAAGTAAATGTTTCTATTTTACGAAAGGGTGAAATCAAGGAAATAACTCTAACTAGGGCAATTATAGATATTCCAGATTTAGAGTATCGTATGCTTGACGATGAAGTAGCTTATCTATGGTTATATCGTTTTGATCAGGGTTCTTCAGCGAATTTTGTAGATGCTTTAAACGATCTTCATACTCAGGGAATGAAAGGCCTGGTGCTGGATCTTCGAAATAATCCTGGTGGGTTGTTAAACGAGTGTGTAGCAATTGCGGATATGTTATTACCACAAGGATTAGTTTTATATAGTGAGGATAAGAACGGTAAGCGAGAAGAGCACCGCTCCAATGCAGAAAACATAGGAATTCCTCTGGCAGTACTGGTAAATGAATACAGCGCCAGTGCCTCGGAAGTATTATCTGGTGCCATACAGGATCATGAAATGGGTATCGTAATTGGCGATACAACCTTCGGAAAGGGCCTAGTTCAGACTGTCCGTGGTCCATTTAAAGAAGGAGATGTTATCAAGCTAACCTCATCTCAGTACTTTACCCCAAATGGAAGAGATATTAATAATAAAGGTGTGGAGCCAGATATCAGGGTATTAGAGTTAGAAGAAGCTTATGAATTCGTTGTAGAAAATCCCAATGAAGAAATTCCCTTGGAGCTTGATGCCCCTCTTACCAGAGGTTTAGAAGAAGTGAAGAACTTACTTGGTGAAGGTGAGTAATTAGCAGCCGGGAGAAGGAGAAAAGGATATGGCTGGATTTATTAAGTTGTTATTTACAGCATTTTCCCAATCCATTACCAGCTTTCTATATTTGTTGATTATAATGGCGGCCTATTTGCAGATCAAAAGAAGAGCCCAACTAGAAGAAACCTGGTTGAGCTTTATGCGTGATACTGTAATGAATCGATTAATGTATGTCATGCTATATGGGATGATTGCAGGTCTTATAACAAGCTCTCTAATCATATTAACGGGAATTCATGTAGATATAAGTACTATAATTGTTATATGGCCTCTTGCATTGCTACTTACGTTTTTGAATGAAAGATACCTTTGCTTTTCTTATGCAGGAGGGATTATAGCCCTAATAAGCCTTTTATTTGGCTGGCCAAAGATCGATGTTTCTGGTGTCATATCTATCATTGGTATTTTACATTTTACAGAGAGTATTTTGATTATACTAGATGGTCACCGGGATGCTCTACCAGTGATTATGGAGCACAAGCAATTTAAGCCAATAGGGGCCTTTGTTTTATCCAGATTGTGGCCGGTTCCCTTGGTTGTATTAATAAGGCCAGACTCTAGTATTCCCATATTGAATGGTTTGCTTTCCACACCTAATTGGTGGCTCAGTTTTGGATTACATGGCGAAGGTGAGCTAATGCTCTTTCCTCTAGCCATTTTACTTGAATACAGTGGCTTGGCAATAACAGCACGACCAAAAGAGAGAACACGAAGCACAGGACTTTTATTAGGTGCTTATAGCTTACTTATCTTAGGTATAGGAATTTTATCTTCAAATCGTATTTGGCTTCAAGTAATTGGTGCAATTATAATGCCAGTTTTGCATGAAACCATACTACATTATAGCAGAAGTAGCCAGCTGGGAGGAAAGCCCTTGTTTGGAGCTCCTTGGAGAGGACTTCGAGTACTGGAAGTTTTACCAGAAAACTTAGGACAATATATGGGGATCATCCCAGGCGATGTTTTGCTAAATGTAAACGGGAAAAAAGTAAATAGCGAAGAAATGCTAGAAGAAACATTGAATCGTTCCTCAAATTATATGTGGATTGATTTAAGTAGGGATGGTAGAGCTGTAACGGTAGAGTATCGAACCTATAAAAGAGATAAAGATAAGCTTGGGGTTTTATTTGTACCCAGAAAGACAAGCCGCCTATTTTTGGCTCAGGAACAGCATGGCTTGGCCTATACTCTGTGGAAACGAATAATAGAGCACAAACATACTAAAGAAGTCAATGAGTAGTGATAACATGCAACTTGATATGATTGATCTGTTTTGCGGTGTTCCATGCAAATACATGGAAGGTTCCGTTTTCTATTGAATCAGGTAGTGTTGTTTGCTCAGTATAGCGAATTACCTGGCCGGGGGAGAGAGAAACTTTTCCCAACACCTGAGTGAAGGATTTGTCATCAGACCAGCGCCAGAGGGTTCTACCTGAGGAAGAGGACAATTTAAAATCATAGCGTTGGCTGGTATTATAGCTTAGCTGAATGGTTTCGTTGGACAGGTTTATCTTCATTAGAGACAGGTTTAAAAGCTCTCCTGGCTCATAAGAGCTTTTATCAAGTGATAGTATAACTAATAATCCTGATAATAGCATTTTGATGTGATAGGGTGGTGCGTTTTGAGATCCCTGGACATCATCCAAAATATGTCTCCAAGTATTTACATCCACTTGTCCTGTAGCATGCAGACTTCGACTTGCTTGAAACTGGATTACGCTTCCCTCAGTAATATTAGTGAAAAGACCATCCATGTTTCCCTTATAGAAACCAAGCTTGGAAAGTTGCCCTTGGAGCAACAAAACAAATGGTCCGGTACTGCCCTTCGTAAGGTTTGGAAACCCTGTTCCTTGATTGATGTTGGGGACAGTTCTGCTAATTGCCTCATTGTTAGAACGCGCTAGAGGAATTTTCAGCAATTGTCCAGGATGAATTTTTTGGGGATCAGTTAGATGGTTCACCTGCATGAGAATAGTGACCTTGGTTTTAAATCGTTGACTAATACTATATAGATTATCGCCTGGCTGAACAATATACTGAATCATATGCGACTCCTCCTTCGAAGCTCCCTATCGCCTCCATTATTAATATATATTATAATATTATAAAACTATGACTTTAATTCATATTACAATTCAGACTAGTATAGTTGATTTGCTCAAATATTCAACTAATGAGTGGATTTAATCTGTTTTTTTTGCATTCCGACCAGTTCTGTGCAAAATATCGAGTAGTGTGTGGATTTTGGCTGTTTTTCCGTGCTCTCTGCTCAAGATATCAAGTAATGTGTGGATTTTACGTAAAAAACTGCACATTAGTCGATATTTTGCACATAAACTACTAAAAGACATAAGAAAAGCGCACATTACTTGAAATTCTGCACATTTTATAAGTACAAGGAAGAATTGTTCACTGTGATAGGAATCTAGTTGGGTACCTGAATAGTCACAAATAACAAATATATTCCAGTCGCAATTTTAAGAACGGGTGTTCTTTTTTCTTGACAACTATGTTATAATGAATACTGCGAATGTAGTAAATGCTAAGGCGTTTACTTTGATGTATGAGAATATATTTTATTTTACGTAGGGTGGGAACAAATGGAGTTTAAAATAAAAACTAATATGATCCCTCAGGGAGATCAGCCAAAGGCCATAGAGCAATTGTCTAATGGCATTTTGCAGCAAAAAAGAGAACAGACGCTCCTAGGTATAACTGGCTCTGGGAAAACCTTTACCATGGCAAACGTTATAGAAAAGGTGCAAAGGCCGACCCTTGTTCTTGCTCATAATAAGACTTTAGCCGCACAGCTTTGTAGCGAGTTTAGGGATATATTTCCTGACAATGCTGTTGAATATTTTGTAAGCTACTACGATTATTTCCAACCAGAAGCTTATCTGCCTTCCACAGACACCTATATTGAAAAGGATGCTTCAATAAATGATGAAATAGATAAGCTTCGCCATTCGGCTACCTCAGCTTTATTAGAACGTAGAGATGTCATTGTTGTTTCCAGCGTTTCTTGTATTTACGGTTTGGGAAATCCTAACGAATATAAGAATCTAATGCTTTCCCTTAGACCAGGTATGATTCGTGAGCGCAACGATGTACTACGGAAGCTGGTAGATATACAATATGAGCGTAATGATATTGACTTTGTTAGAGGAACTTTCCGGGTTCGTGGTGATGTAGTGGAAATAATTCCTGCTAATTCCGATGAGAAGGCCATCCGAGTAGAGTTCTTTGGAGATGAAATCGATCGCATATCAGAAATTGATACACTTACTGGAGACATTCTGAATACTTTGTCCCATGTGGTTATTTTCCCTGCTTCTCACTATGCTTCCTCACGAGAAAGTATAGAAAGAGCGATGGCTATGATAGAAACGGATTTAGAGGAGCAAGTTAGGGTATTCAAGGAACAGGATAAACTGCTTGAAGCCCAGAGGATTCTACAGCGAACTAATTTTGATCTAGAAATGATGCGAGAAATAGGATATTGCAGCGGAATTGAAAACTATTCCCGCTATTTGGATGGAAGAAGCCCAGGGGAGTCACCTTATACCTTGTTGAATTACTTCCCTGATGATTTCCTGCTTTTCGTAGATGAATCCCATGTAACCTTACCACAGGTACGAGCCATGTATGCAGGAGATCGCTCTCGAAAAGAGACCTTGATTGATTATGGCTTTCGACTACCAGCTGCCTTTGACAACCGGCCTCTTCAATTTGCAGAGTTTCAAGAGAGATTGAATCAGGTTATATATGTAAGTGCTACTCCTGCAGCTTATGAACTGGAACGGTCAGACTAAGTAGTTGAACAGATTATCCGACCTACAGGCTTAGTGGATCCTGAGATTCAAGTGGTGCCTATCCATGGTCAGATAGATCACCTACTGGCAAGAATTAATGAGAGGGTAGCTAAGAACGAGAGGGTACTTATAACAACCTTAACCAAGAAGATGGCTGAAAGCTTAACAGATTTTCTTAAGGAAATGAATGTAAGAGTGCGTTATCTTCATTCAGATATTCTTACAATGGAGCGGATGGAAATTATACGGGATTTGCGTTTGGGGGTTTTCGATGTATTGGTAGGGATTAACCTGCTACGTGAAGGCCTTGATTTACCCGAGGTATCATTAGTAGCTATTTTAGATGCAGACAAGGAAGGTTTTTTACGTTCCCAAACGTCATTGATACAAACCATTGGACGCGCTGCTAGAAATACAGCAGGTAAGGTCATCATGTATGCAGATAGAATAACGGATTCTATGAGATACGCAATTGATGAAACCAATCGAAGGCGAACAATGCAACTGGAATATAATAAGGTACATGGGATCACGCCACAAACCATTCATAAGGAAGTACATGAGAAGATAGAGATTACTAAAGTGGCTGAAGAATCTCAAATCTATGAGACAGAGGCAAGTATGTCGCCACAGGAAATTAAGAAACATATTAAGAGATTGGAAAAAGAAATGAAGACTGCTGCTATTGCATTGGAATTTGAAACAGCAGCTAGATTACGAGATAAGATAATAGAAATTAAAAAAAGAGCAGAAAGCGATTGACAAACTAATGAAACATGATGAAATTCGTATAAAAGGTGCTCGTGAGCACAACTTAAAAAATATTGATATAGAAATTCCTAGGGATCAATTTGTAGTTTTAACAGGCTTAAGTGGATCTGGAAAGTCATCCCTAGCCTTTGATACTATTTACGCCGAAGGACAACGTCGTTATGTAGAATCTTTATCGGCCTATGCCAGACAGTTCCTGGGTTTGATGGAGAAGCCTGATGTAGATTTAATAGAGGGTTTGTCTCCCGCAATCTCTATTGATCAGAAAACTACCAGTAGAAATCCAAGATCTACTGTTGGTACGGTAACGGAAATATACGATTACCTTAGACTATTATATGCAAGGATTGGAATTCCCCATTGCCCTAATTGTGGAAAGGAAATCCATCAACAAAGCGTCGATCAAATGATTGACATTATCATGGGTTTGCCCGAACGTAACCGTATTCAAGTAATGGCTCCCATCGTAC
>JAAZEK010000181.1 GCA_012512335.1 Clostridiales bacterium
AGTATTAGAGCAGGGGAAGCTATCCAATCATCTACAGATTTTTGAAGATAAGCCATACTGTGAAACAGCCTGGAATATCGATTTAGAGTACCAGAACAAATGCTGGGATCTTATTGAGGGTACAGTTCAGGTTATAGAGCAATCGCCTATTAAAGGGGTAGTTCGGGTTACGAAAAAATTTAACTTATCTACTATAACCCAGGATATTGTTATATATCGTTCCATTCCACGGATTGATTTCCGTACTAGAGTTGATTGGAATGAAACAGAAAAGATGCTAAAGGCAGCATTCAATGTCAACGTTTTGTCAAGCAAAGCTGTATATGAAATCCAATTTGGTGCTATTGAACGTCCAACTCATTGGAACACATCCTATGATAAGGCGAAATTCGAGGTATGTGGTCACAAATGGGCAGATCTGTCGGAAGGTGGCTACGGTGTTAGTCTACTGAATGACAGCAAGTATGGGTATGACATTAAAGATAACTGCATGCGCATTACATTACTTCGGGCTCCTACGGATCCGGACCCTGATGCAGATAAAGGTATCCAGGAGATGTGCTATTCCCTGATGCCTCATGCTGGTGATCATCGTGAGGGTATGACAGTCAATGCAGGCTACGAACTAAATGTTCCGTTGACCTCAATCATTGGTCGAAGCATGAATGATGACAATCCTTTTGCGAAAATTTCAAGGAGAAATGTTATCATTGATACAATAAAATGTGCAGAAGATGATCGAGGTATAATTATCCGAGTCTATGAATCTAACGGAACCAGAGGTAATACAAGCATTAACTTACCAGGACTTGCAAAAGAAGTGATTGAATGCAATCTCATGGAAGTAGATGAACATCTTCTGTGCACTAACTCTGACTCCTTCGAGTTTTTCATTAAACCTTTTGAGATAAAAACATTCAGGATTATCAGGTAGGGAAATAAATTATGAAGCTTTAAATTTTACAAATATTCTATAGTTCATATATGGATTGTAGTATTGTATACTATTACAATATATCCAGAAGGACTTTATAATTTTTGATATTAGGAGGACTCTATGCAGAAAAGAGAAATGATTCAGACAGATATAAGAGATGTCCGACTTCTGGATATGATTAAAAAAATTCAAAATATCCGAATTGGTATAGTGGGGGATGGATGCCTGGATGTTTATTGGGATGCTGATATGCGGCTTAGTCAGCTGTCTAGGGAAACCCCTCACTATCCATTGCCGGTTGTAAAGGAACGAATCTATCCAGGTGCAGGGGGTAATGTTGCAGCTAATGTCAGTAGCCTCAATGTTGGCAGTGTCAGTATGTTGTCGCTTATAGGTGAAGATTGGCGTGGAGATTGCTTCTTGACATCGTTGAAGGAGTTGGGAATAAGCACCAAATTCATACTGGTTGATAGTGATTGGGTTACACCTGCATATTGCAAACCAATGAAAAGAGGATACTCTAGTGTTTCATATGAAGATCCAAGGATAGATTTTGAGAATCGAGTAGCGCTAGCGGAAAAACAAGAAGCAGCTATCATAAATAGCCTTTCTATCCTGTCGAGTGAAGTGGATGTCATCATTGTTTGCGACCAATTACAACACGGGGTAATAAGTGCTAAGGTGCGAGAAGAACTTGAAATTCTAGCGAGCAAAGGTAAAACTGTCATAGTTGACAGTCGGTCCAGAATTGGGTTATACCGCAATGTAATTATAAAGCCAAACGAAATAGAAGCTATGATGGCATTGGAAGGCGAGCAAATGTCCGAAGAAGCAGATCTTAATAACATTACAGATGGAGCAATTAAACTATATGAACAGAACAAAGCTCCAGTTGTCATAACAATGGGAAACAAAGGTGCCATATGGTATGCAGGTGAAGAGCTTTACTTATCAGAGAGTATACCAGTAGAGCCACCCATTGATATTGTAGGTGCTGGAGATACGTTTCTTTCAGCCTTCGCCTGTGCATATGGAGCGGGATTCACAGGGCCAGAGTGCATACGCTTTGCCAACCTTGCTTCTTCTGTTGTGATTAAAAAGATTGGTATGACTGGCACAGCAACGCCAGAAGAGATTATGGAGCAGACAAATAAGATCATATATAGCAGAAGGTGAAAAAATGAAGCGCTTAGATTTAAAAAAGACCAAGACCTATTCCGTTAAGGACAGATATAATTTAGTGACCATTGAAAACATGGCTCAGCCAAATAAGGATTTGGTGCCCAAATGGGATGGCCCCGAATTAGATGAGTTGGCAGACCGTATAGTAGAAGCTCGATTAAATGGGCGACCAGTCGTGTTTTTTATGGGTGCTCACGTTGTTAAATGTGGATTAGCTCGCTACGTTATAGAATTGATTGAAAAGGGTATATTGACACATATAGCCAGCAATGGTGCAGGCAGTATACATGATTTTGAATTAGCGTATCTGGGTGGAACATCAGAGCATGTTCCTACAGCTATTGAAGATGGTTCTTTTGGAATGTGGGAAGAAACTGGTGCTTGGATGAACGAGGCAATAAATCAAGGATATCGTAAGGGATATGGATATGGGGAAAGTCTAGCACGCTATATAGACGATAATCTGGATAGATTTCCATATGCTCATGATTCCATTCTTTATAGGGCATACAAAAGTGGAGTTCCTGCTACTTATCATATTACCATTGGAACAGATATAATCCATCAACACCCAACAGCTGATTTTTCAGCATTAGGGGGAAGCAGTGGGATTGATTTCTCACTCTTATGTGGTAGTGTCTCAGAATTAGAAGGTGGCGCATTTTTGAATGTAGGCTCAGCAGTTACAGGCGCTGAGGTTTTCCTAAAGGCACTATCCATAGGGCGTAATCAAGGTTATACGATTGAAAAAATAACAACTGCCAATTTTGATATCATCCCTTTGGGAGATTATCGTTCAAAGGTATCAGATGATCATTTTCATTACTATTACAGACCGCGAAAAAATGTAATAAACAGGCCTACCAGTCTAGGTGGCAAAGGATTCTACATTGAGGGCAACCATTTGGTTACTATCCCTAATTTGTACGATAAAATAGCTAAGCGAATGGAGAAAAAGAATGCAGAATAATAATGGTCATTTAGGTAAGAAAGGGGATAGAATCTTCCCTGGCATAGAGATATTTAATGAACTCGATAATGATCGACCAGAATTAAAAGCTGTAATATTTGATTTTGACGGTACAATATCTACCCTAAGGCAAGGCTGGGAAGAAATAATGGAACCTTTAATGATAGAAATGATAACTGGAGGAGGTCTGCCTGATGATCAGCTCACCAGAGAAGTTAAGGAGTATATTGATGAGTCAACAGGTATTCAAACCATATTCCAGATGCAGTGGCTAGAAAGTGAGGTTCGCAAACGTGGACTCAATCCCCAGGTTCATGATGCTTGGTGGTATAAGGATGAATATAATAGAAGATTGCTAGATATGGTGAAAACCAGAGCGGAAAAGCTGGAGCAAGGCCAAAGCAACCCAGAGGATTTTATGATAAAGGGATCCAAAAAATTTATTCAAGCTTTACGGAACATGGGATTGAAATTATATGTAGCCAGTGGAACTGACCATGGAGATGTAGTAAGGGAAGTTACAGCCTTAGGTCTTTATGATTATTTCCAACAGATTTCCGGAGCTCCTGAAAGAAAAGTGGATTGTTCAAAAGAAGCTGTTATCAGGCTTCTAATCGAGACGATGGGATTCAAAGGAGAAGAACTGCTGGTAATAGGTGACGGGAAAGTAGAAATCGCCCTTGGAGTTGAAGCAGGAGCCCTAACACTTGGGGTTGCTGCCGACGAAGTTAAACGTGAAGGACTTAATCCAGCTAAAAGAGAGCGCTTGATTAAGGCAGGAGCACATATGATTATTGAAGATTTTTCATGTGGTAAGGAAGTATTATCTATATTGTTTTCTTCTGAAGATTAAGGTTTTAACCTTTGTGGTCTCTCTAATTGTAAATTTAAAAAATTAAGTTGACATCAAAGGTACATGAAATATAATGGGAACGGAACAACAGACAAACTATTGTATAGCGTAGGTGTGATACATGCAGAAATTTTTAGGCAATAATGCCATTTTAACTAAACAAAGAAATCGTTCTTTAATCCTTAACATGATAAAAGAAGAGGGTATTTCACGAGCTGAGCTGTCCAAGCGGACTGGACTCAGTAGAGGAGGAATAACTCCAATTATCAGTGAATTACTGGAAATGGAACTTATTATAGAAACTGGAGTTTCTGTAACATATAGTGGCAGAAGACCAATTACCCTCGAATTAAATCCCTCAGGTTGCCATGCCATAGCAGTTGATTGGAGTCGTAAAAGGTTCACTGTTGCGGTGGTGGATTTTACTGGACAGATTATTGCAGAAGAGGAATATCGATTTATAGAAAATGATACATTGGATCATATCTTAATTCGCTTAAAAGAGGTCATAAGCGAATTTTTAAATCAAATAAAGGTGAAACGAATAGCAGGGATTGGGGTAGTAGCTCCTGGTCCATTAGATATAGATGAAGGAATTATTCTGTCTCCTCCGAACTTCCGTGGGTGGAAAAACGTTCATATAAAACAGATTCTAGAGGAAGAATTTCAACTGCCAGTGCTACTTGACAACAATGCAAATGCTTATGCATTGGCTGAGAAAAATTATGGTAAAGGAAAGGCTTACCATAATTTTATTTACGCAGTAGTTGATGAGGGTATTGGTGCTGGTATCATAATTAATGACCAAGTTTATAGGGGGAAAGGCGGGTTTGGCAGTGAAATTGGCCATATATCAATCAACATGGACGGACCGAAATGTGAATGTGGAAATCACGGTTGTGTTGAGTTATATGCCACTCTTACAAAAGTTATAAAGCAAACAAATGACTATGCTGAACTGGGAATGCCATCTACTTATTTAACTGATATTAGAAGTCAAAGGTTAATTGAATGGGAAGATATTGTACAAGGCTTAGAAAATGATGACCCAGTTTGTTTGAATATTATCCGAAAAGAAGCTACATACCTTGCCAATGTTCTTGTTTCTCTAATAAACATATTGGAACCTGAAGCAATATTCATCGGAAGTGATATAGCAAAGGCAGGAGAGCATATTCTAGAGCCTCTGGATGAGTATATAACAAATAGAACTGTCACCCAAAAAATTCAAAAAACAGATTTGCTTTTA
>JAAZEK010000182.1 GCA_012512335.1 Clostridiales bacterium
CGGGATCAGGTGACAATCACCGAGAATGTCAAGTTCGGTGATGTCTCAGCAACGGCTGGGCTGGAGGTTCTAGCGCGCACCCATTATAACCACCACCTGTACTGGGATACCAGCTACCAAACGGACAAAAAATCAGCGCAGACCAATTATCAGTTTTTTCATAACCAAGCTTACAATAATCCCCCTATTCCTATGGAACGTTTCGGCGTTCAAATGCAGAACGGAATCGAATACGGTTTTCACTTTACACAGCAAGAAGAACAACTCGGCATTGCAGCGGCATATAAGGAACTTTTTGACAGGACGCCTACAGGCACGGAAGGGTCAACCACAATTAGATTGAAGGATTACTATGACTTCTATCCCTTGCTAGTTACCCTTACTATGCCCGGAAATATACTGGTTTGGGAAAGTGATCTTTATATTGATCCTGCCCCGGAGCCGGGAACGGAGGAATATATTATTGAGACATTCCGGAATTTTTTCCGGATCCCAGTCCTCGAGGATGAAACTGTCGAAATTTCAATTACGAAAAATGCTGATGGGAGCATGAACAGTTCGGGAAGTGGAAGCACAGATAGTGACGCTTTTTATATCTGGACACTGAGCGCATTGACGGACGATACATGCTACTTTACTTTTAATCCTCATACGAACAATGGGAATGTGGTAGATACCAGTCTCATTCCTGGCGGATATGGGATATACTGTCTTCCGTATAGCCAGGACCGCATTGTGAAGGATGGTATGAATATATCCGGCATCCTAATCGATGAGCTTTCCATGGTCTATTCTCTTAACCCGGAGGATAGGGTTTTTGATTTGTATGTCAATCCAGACCAGACAAAGCTTCTGCTTCTGACCGAGGAAAATAACATTTGCGTTTTAACTGTAATTGATATGGAAACCATGAAGCCTTTGCAAAGGCTTGAACTGGCGGACTTGGGTGAGGAAGACAGTGTGTGGAACACTTACTATTACGACGATTTTTTTGCCTTGTACCTATCGGGAAATCAGTTAGCTGTTGTAGATATAAACGAGGATAAAGAATATGAGCACCAATTCACAGTGAACCTGACTGACGAAGCAGAGGAAGGATATTTCCCCCGCATCAGCGCTGTCGCAGTAATGGACTGGGACGGAAAAAACCTTGTGGTGTCGGATTTTCTGAGTAACTCTTATCGCTGGTCCAACATGGATTCTCCCCGATACTGTAGTTTCTATCTGGCGGTCTATGATGAAAGCGGGTTGCTCTATTATGGCGAGTATCTGAGCAGTCTTGATGCTGGAAATGATCTAAATAATTACGCCAATAGCTGCCGAAGCATAGATTACTCCCCGCTATCTGTAAAATGGACGGATTAGCCAGCTTTCACCTGCCGACCGGCGCAGGCCTGGATTAACTGCTTTTCACTGCCCTGGGGATACTTGGTTTTGAGTACCATAACTTTATCAATCTTTTCTTTATTTGTGTGAGCAACATATAGCTTACGGTTTGGCTCATTTTTATATTAAACTACTCCTGTAAATGTAAATAAAACTCATCATAACTTGTGTAATTGATTTTTTCAATTTGCTCCTTTTTAAGTAAATCAATTAACTTACGGTTTGCATCTGCGACGTCCGCTAGCCCTGTATAATTCTTATTTTATATCAGCGGGGCGGACACGAATACCTCATGCTCGTACTACAGAGCCCTTCTTCTCAGCCCTTTAGCAGATGCGTTGTTCTGTGTCCTACGCCTACACCTGTCTC
>JAAZEK010000183.1 GCA_012512335.1 Clostridiales bacterium
AGTTAACAGAGATTTAACCATTTCATAAATTTCTTCATCATTAAAATGGCCAAGCCACAATCCACAATTTTCTTGTTTGTTCATTTCTAACGCGTCCTGGAAAGCTTGCAGCCTCGGATCGATTCGCTTAGTCCATCGAGGCCCCACATAAGCCATTTTATTTGCACCTTTAGCCTTAAACAAGGCTGTTAATTCTGGTAGATGGGCTAAGTGATCTGTAGCTACTTCATGGGCATTTCTATCTGAAGTATGAGAATCGATAACAACATAAGGCACTTCCTTGGCATCCAATATTTCACGTAAAGAATCTTCTATGTCCGCAAAGGCAAAAATAAAGCCGTCAAGCCGGTTTGTTTTGTAGTAGCTCATTATCTCAGTTTGAAAATATTCTAGCTGAGTATCAAAAAGCAAGGTTATGGAATAATTAAACTGAGACAAGCCGTTTTTAATTCCTTCTAGGGTTTTCATGAAATTATAATTGGTGACACTGCGGTCTGTAATTACACCTACAGACATTGAGCGATTGTGCTTCATTCCTCTAGCAATATGACTGGGATAATAGTTTAGTTTTTTTACGGCATCCCAAACTGCCTGCCTGGTTTCAGGGCGGATTTTTATATGTTCAACATTATTCAGCACATAGGAAACCGTTGCCTGTGAGACACCAGCTTCTTTAGCAACATCTTTACTGGAAACCCTATTTTTCTTTTGCATTTAATTCACCTGACCCAAGTCCTTCATATCGAGTTAATTTTATCCTCTTTCTAATATTGTGTCAAGATTTTACAAGAGAAAACAATCTTGAATAGAAAAGGATATTGGATATTCATTTTTGCCTTTGGATAAAATAGTAGAGTCTAAAAGTCTTAAAGAAAGGAGCGTCTTTATGCAAAAAGATAAAAAGGATAAGAAAAAGAAAGCAGAGTATAACACAAAGCCAGCCTTCTACAACGACCAATTAGGTGAGAACGCAACTGAGCATTTTTCCGATCAATATGATAATAAGCAAAATAATAAAAAAAATAATAATAAGTAGCATGACAGTAAAGTGTGTTAAGGGGATATGTCGTCTGACATATCCCCTTTTGCTTCAGAGCTTAATTTCAAGTTTTTCTAGCTGTTCCTTTGTTTCATCGTTAAAAACTTCGATAAAGACTTTTGCTGTATGGATTGCATCATCCAGTGCTCTATGAAGTCTACCATCTACTTCAATATTTAAAGCCTTTAGGGCATTTTTCAAACCTATAGCCTGATTTTTGGGAAGGCCTAATACCCGAGTACAGCGACGTTGTATATCATAGTAGTTTCCAATCCATTCATAAGGTAGCTTATGAAAAACACAGTTTTTCTGTAGGATTTCTACATCATTGGTACTCCAAGTACATAGTAGAAAATCATCACCGCAAAATTCTCGAAAGTCAGTAATAACGTCTGTAAAGCTATCCCCATCCTCTAGAAATTTTGGTTTGATCCCAGTTTTTCGAATAACAATGGGGCTCATCCTACGATATATAACAGGTTTAACTAGACGACTAAAGGTATCTATAATCTCCAAATTTTCATTTACCTTAGCAGCGCCAATTTCTATGACCTCAAAAGGGCATATGGGATTGGGACGAAACCGACTGTTGGGATTATATAGTTTTGGTTGTGGTTGACTGAATTCTGTATCATATACGATATAGTCCATTTTTATTTCTGTTATCTCCTATCAAGTAACCCAATCTATTTTTAAACATTCTATCATATCTTAGCAGAATATAAAGTTAACTAGTCTTTCTTCTATAATCTTTTAAACGCTTCATAACATTGTTCATTCCAAGTCCAAAGTGATCATGAAGCTTTTTATAGTCCTTATACAGCAAATCATAGATTAATGTATTTTGCGGAATTGGTTTATATGTCAAATCCTTCAAACTAGTCATATTTCTTGCAGCTTCCTGGATACTGTCATAGCCTCCAGCAGATTCTCCTGCTGCCAATGCACCTAGCATAGCGGATCCTAAGGCTGATGTTTGAGAAGAAGCTGAAATTTTAATCTCTCTATTTGTTACATCGGCATAAATCTGCATTAGCATTTGATTTTTTTCTGCTATACCTCCTGCAGCATAGAGCTCTTGGATACTAATGTGGTTTTCTTCAAATGTATCGATTATCATACGCGTACCAAATGCAGTAGCCTCTATTAATGCACGATAGATTTCCTCAGGTTTGGTGCGAAGGGTACAGCCGATAAGAAGTCCAGTAAGGTCTCCATCTGCTAATATGGATCGATTACCATTCCACCAATCGAGGGCAATTAAACCACTCTCTCCTGGAGCTAGCTTATTTGCTTTTTCTGTAAGTAAGCTATGGAGATTCATGGCTCTTTCTTTTGCTTCTTCATGATATGCCAAGGGAACACAATTATCCACAAACCACTCAAAATGATCACCAACGCAGGCTTGACCAGCTTCATAGGCAAAATAACCAGGGATCATCCCATCTTCCACTATACCTCCTACGCCTGGTACCAATTTTTCTTCTTTATCTAATACCATATGACAAGTGGATGTTCCCATTACCATTAGCATTTTACCTTCCTCGGTAATTCCTGCTGCTGGGACAGCGGCATGTGCGTCTATAATTGATACTGCTACAGGCGTACCGGGATTCAAGCCTAAAAGCTTAGCTGCTGATTCTGTTAATTCGCCTGCTTTACTACCAATGGGATAAATATCAGTACTTAGCTTTTCCTCTACCAAATTTTCTAGTCTTGTATCCAAAGCCTTAAAAAACTCTTTGGAAGGGTATGCTTCCTGTTTATGCCACAATCCTTTATAGCCGGCACTGCAGCTACTTCTTTTTTCCTCACCCGTCATCTGAAGGACCAACCAATCGCCAGCTTCGATAAACCGGTCTGCCCTTTCGTATATTTCAGGTGCTTCATTGATAATCTGCCAAATCTTAGGTACCAACCATTCAGAAGAAATTTTTCCACCATAGCGCTTCAAGAACTTTTCTCCTCTGTTTTTTGCAATTTCATTTAAGCGATTTGCTTCATCCTGAGCTGCATGATGCTTCCATAGCTTAACATAAGCATGAGGCTGAGTGCGATATTCTTTCATAAAGCAAAGCGGTTCTCCATCATCATCAATGGGCAAAATGGTGCAAGCGGTAAAATCCACTCCAATACCGATAACATCCTTAGGATTAATAGCAGCCTCCATCATAACTGAAGGTACTATTTCTTGAAGGACATCAAGGTAATCCTGTGGATGTTGTAAAGCCCAGTCAACTCCCAATTTGGTACCATCTGGCAATTTTTCATCCATTACTCCGTGAGGATATTCCATTATAGCTGTAGCAACTTCCCTGCCTGTTTCTACTTCAACAAGTAAAGCGCGCCCAGATAAACTCCCAAAATCCAAACCTATAGAATACTTACCCATCGTTTTACCCCTCTCATTAGCTTATATTATAATACTTGTTATTTTTTTCTTTAATAAACAGTCCTCTTTCTATTCTATCGGTATGTAGAGCACAATTCAAGCAAATATGAGATAAAATTACATAAAAAAAACTTAGGTTTTCACCTAAGTTATACTTTTTATATGTGATCTGAGATACCGTCGCTTCAATTTTGACACCTATCTCTCGATAGGTGGGTACCCGCAGAATATCTTCTATCGTCCCCTGCCAGAATTGGACTTACTATGGGCCTGATATCCAACACCCGTATTAGGTTCCCTGGTACAATACGTAGGTTCAAAATAGAAACCATTCGCATATCCCAGAACGTTTTTCTTTTCTTTACATGTTTATTATACTATATTTACATCCTGCGTCAATGGTAATTTGTAACAAAGACACAAGCTATACCTTATTTATCGCTTTGGAGTGGATATCTCAACCCTAATCTTTCTTCCATTTAACTTCTTGTTGGCACAGCCTTTAATTAAGCTTTTTACTTTATTATCCTTCAGATCTATAAAAGAGAATTTGTCATATACATCAACTGTACCTATATGTTCTTTATTAATCTTGGCTGTGTCTTGTAAAAATCGAAGAAGTAGTCCGGGATTCACCCTGTCCTTTTTCCCAACGGAAAGAAACATCCTAGTATATCCTGTACCTGTTCCTATATTATTTTCCACATAATCAAAGCTGATTTTTTTCTGGTAAAGTATATGCATTAATGCAGCTGCCACATCTACCAAACTGTATTCTTCATCAAGCTCAGTTACTAAAGGAACAAAGCGCTTAAATTTATCTTTTTCCAGTGTTCCCTTCACATCATTTAGTAAACTCCTGTACTTGGCTTGAAAAATATCATCCACAGTAGGAATCTCCTTGCGCAAAATCTTTGCGCCAGTTATCCTTTCAATCTGTTTTAAATTAACATATTCCCGTGCTGTAACAAGAGAAAAAGCCGAACCCTCCTTATTAGCCCTTCCAGTACGTCCAATACGATGGATATAGGATTCAATATCCTGGGGGAAATCGTAGTTTATAACATGAGAAATATTCTCTACATCAATGCCACGGGAAGCAACATCAGTTGCAGCTAAAAATTCCAGGTTACCTTCTTTAAATTTTCTTAGAGTGTTCATTCTCTGGTTCTGATTCATGTCCCCATGCATTCCCTCCACATGATAACCTCTGATCTGCATGGCTTCTACCAGCTCATCCACACCTTTCTTTGTTTTACAGAATATTATAGCAGAAGAAGGCTCCTCAACATCCAATATACGACATAAGGATTCAAAGCGGTTCCTTTGCTTGATTTCATAATAATATTGACTAATATTTGGAACCATCATGGATTTCTTTTGCACGGTTATCTGTGTCATGTCTGGTTTCATGAACTTCTTTGCTAATTTTCTAATAGGATCTGGCATTGTAGCAGAAAAAAGTATAGTCTGTTTGTTGGGACTGGTATCCTTCAGTATTTCTTCTATATCTTCAATGAATCCCATGTCTAGCATTTCATCTGCCTCATCTAATACGGCAAAACGTATATTAGAGAAGTCCGCAATCTTTCTTCGAATTAAATCAAGCGTACGTCCAGGGGTACCTACAACTATATCAATTCCTTTACGTAAAGCAGTTATTTGCCTTTCAATAGGTTGACCTCCATAAACTGGTAATACCTTTACATTGCAGTATTTTGCAATTCTGACCAATTCATCATTTATCTGTATTGCCAGTTCTCTAGTAGGCGTCAATATAAGACAATCAATGCCCTTTTTATTTTCACGTTCTTTGCTGAGAATAGGTGCACCGAATGCCAGTGTTTTACCTGTGCCCGTTTGGGCTTGGCCGATCAAGTCCTTGCCTTCCAGCAGTGTCGGTATAGCATCCCACTGTATTTTTGACGGTTCCTCAAATCCCATATCCTCTATAGCTCTTAGGACTTTTTTGCTAAGCTCCAGTTGTTCAAAGTTCTTGTTTTCCATATAATACCTCTTTTTCTTTTTTCCTTATGTCCTTTATGAATCCTTATATAAGCAATTTTTTATAATTGTTATTAGCACTTTTCACTTTTTTCAGTTAAAAAATACATACCATAAAAAACAGAAAACGCAGTGAGTGAATCAGGTTGATTCCTCTGCCTGCGTTTCTTAATACTATCCTATGTTAATAAGATTAAATTGTCAATTGAAAATCTTCTATCCTATTATCTCTTTGGAACTATTTCCAACCAATATCCATCTGGGTCCTCAATGAAATAAATCCCCATTCCTGGGTTCTCATAGCAAATACAAGCCATTTCTGCATGAAGCTCATGAGCAGCTTCATAATCATCTACAACAAAAGCAAGATGGAATTCATTATCCCCCAGGTCGTATGGCCTTTCCCATTCTTTAAGCCAGGTAAGCTCCAATCTATGGTCGGTTTCACCGTCTCCTAGGAAAACCAGGGTAAAACTTCCATCGGATGCGTCCTTCCTACGGACCTCCTCCAAGCCTAAAGCTTTTTGATAAAATTCAAGGCTTTTCTCCAGATTAAGTACGTTCAAGTTATTGTGTGCAAATGTAAATTTCATAGGGTAACTCCTCCTTATATTATTAATAATTCATATATTTGACCTTTAGATGCTATTTCGAATATTGGCACACCTGACTTACTCATTCTCTCTGAAAACTTCCTGCTTATTTCAGGATTGTCACCAAAATGCATCGGAACAAACAAGCTTGGCTGGAAAAGCTCCAGCATATAGGCACCACCTAGCCAATAATGCTCACCTAGCCTAGGATCTACAGGAAAGAAAAGAATATCAATTTTTTCTTCTCTTATTTTTGCTACTTCATTCTTAAATTTCCATTCCTCTTCCTCAAGCTCCTCCTTTGTGGATTCATCTGCCCAATGCCACCAATTCAAATCACCAGCGTGGAAAATTCGAAGTCCATCAATCTCCACTAGGAATGACACTCCAAGGTCTGTTGAACCATAGCTAGAAATCGATATATCATTTTTCTCCACATACTCATAGGGTAACATACTAATAAAGCTGATACCTAGATTGTTTTTTGAAATATTATCTTCCCATTTTACATCACTGCTAAATATATAAGTCAGATGTGGGTTGTTATCCTTCCAGTTAAAAATAGTAGGGCTAAAGTGATCATGGTGCCCATGGCTGACAAAAACAAATGGATATTTGCATTCAGTAATTTTCCTTTTAATCTCTGCATCATTTATCCTGGAATCAGTTTTTCTGTCAGAGGGATCATAATAGTCGAATACAAAAAAATAATCACCTACTTCAACGGCAAATCCACTATGGAATAAATAATGTATAAGGACCTTCTTGTTAGAGCTCATAGAATTTCATCTCTTTCTACAAAAGTTATTTATGATACACGTCTCCTACTATTATATTTAATCATAATCCACACTTTGAAACAGGCTTTACCTATTTAAATTGTCTTGTTTTACTTCTTTCCGATTCCTCATGTATATTTTCACTGAATTTGGAAGAAATATATGAGGAGGAGGGATTTCCCATGCTTAAAAAATTGTTGTCTTCTGTCATTGCTTTATTATTAGTGACCCTTGTTGCTTGTTCATTTCCTCGAGTGGAGCCTCCAGATACAGAGATTCCGCCGAATTCCCAGCCACATCAAGAAGAAGGCGAACAACAAAATCAGAGAACACCTGTGCCGACGCAGCCACCAGAAAATCTTGATGATTTACCAAATTCTGATGAAGATTCTGTGGAAGAAAATATCAACGGTTTTGATATCAGCGATGACCATGATATTACTCGTCAAGCTGAATCATTACTGATGACCCAAATTAACACAGCTGTAGATCAGACGGAAATAGCCCAGTTACCTGAGATAAATACCAATAACTCTAGTGATGATATTGTAATGGTTTATGAAAAGCAACTGCCTGAACAAATCACTTATGGTGTTCAATATGAAAAATATAATCTTACTTATGATTATTTTTTAATAACCAGTGAAAATGAAATTACTATCTATGAGAATCCTAACCTAAACTCTAGAGAGATTTGTTCAGCTATAAATAGCGAAAAGCTTGCCTTGCATCAAAAGCTAACAGGACAGTCTCAGAATGGCTCTGATATCTGGTATAAAGTTTCTTGTAAAGAGAATGATAAGCTTGTAACAGGTTACATTCATTCTTCTGCTGGAACTACTAGAACTTTTCAGTTCAATAAAATGCTGGATGCTATACAGGATCTTCAGAGTCAAGTATCTGAGGGCAAACTCAATCATGTCAGTAATTATAAGAACGTCAATGGTGTGCCACCTGATAAAGGCCAAGGGGGAACAGATGAATTTGGCATGCGTATCTATCAAAGCGCTCCAGGATATTTACAAGCTGATACACAATCAGATTTTCGTTACGTACCAGACGGCATGCTTGTTAGAATATTGGAAGATAGTGGTGAATTTTACCGAACAGAAGTAGACTCATATAATCAGGAACTCTATATCCCTAAAAATTTTATTGATCCTAATGACGCCTTGGCTGATTTAACTCAGGTAGTAGTTATCGACCGCAAACAACAAAATCAAGCAGCCTTTGAGCTATCAGGTAATGAAATTCGAATGATTTCCTACACCTTATCTACTACAGGTGTTGGGGGGCCTTCTTCTTTCGAAACCCCTTTAGGCACCTACAAAACAATAGAAAAAAAGGAGCGCTTTCAATATTTAAAGAAAGATTCTAACGAAATTGCGGGATATGCACCCTATGCTATCCGTTTTTGCGGTGGTGCATATATTCATGGTGTACCGGTGAATTATGAAGAAAAGGACGGAGAGTTAATAGATCCGGGCATCATTGAATACCTGCAAACTATTGGGACCTTCCCACGATCTAGTATGTGTGTCCGTAATTTTTCCAGTCATGCAGAGTTTCTTTATAATTGGATAGAGCCTACAAATGGGGCTGTAATCGTAATTGAATAGCTTTGATTAATAGCTGGTCTTTAGCATGAACTACCATACCAGCTTTTTAACTTAGAGCTTATTCAACCAGGTGAATAAACAACAGCACAGGAGGTAATTAGATAATGAAATCACAAGAATGGGGTAATGGATTTAAGACTCCCCCTCAATCCTATTGGATAGCTTCATCACAACCCTCACAGTATGGACCTTTAATGGGTAATCTGGATGTGGATGTTGTCATTGTTGGTGGAGGAATTACAGGGATTACATCAGCTTTCTTACTAAAGCAAAGTGGTCTTAAGGTAGCGCTTCTGGAAGCTAGTCGTATATTACATGGAACAACAGGGCATACAACAGCGAAGGTTACTGCCCAGCATGATATTATTTACTATACTATAAAAAGCAAAATGGATCAGGAAAGCGCTGAGCAATATGCTAATGCCAATCAAGCAGCTATAAACGCTATCGACATCATTATCCAGCAAAATAATATTGATTGCGACTTCTCCTGGCAACCTGCTTATGTATATACCCAGGATGAAAACTACATTCTTCAAATACAAGAAGAAGCTGAGCTATCCTTTGGATTAGGGTTTTCTGCAGCATATATGGAGGAAATCCCTCTACCAATTAAAGTAAAAGCTGCTTTGCGCTTTGACAATCAGGCACAGTTCCATCCTCTTAAATATTTGCAGGCATTAGCTCAGCAGGTTCCAGGAAACGGTAGCTTTATTTGCGAAAATACAAAGGCTATTGATATCCAAACACAATCTAATTACACTGTTACCACCAATACTGGATTTCATGTCAAAGCGCCTAACATCATAATTGCTACTCATTACCCATTTTATGATGGAAATGGCATGTATTTCTCTCGAATATATCCTAATCGATCATATGCAATTGGAATAACTATATCTGACCAATATCCTGGCGGCATGTATATTTCAGCTGAAGATCCAGGTCGCTCCTATCGTTCTCATCCAATGGATGATGGTAGGGAATTAATCATCATTGGAGGTGAGCACCATAAGACCGGCCAAGGTGAAGACACTGGCCTCCATTATCAAAACATACTAGATACAGCAAATAATGTTTTCCAAGTTAACGAGGTTTTATACCGTTGGTCTACTCAAGACTATACGACTATGGATCAAGTTCCTTATATTGGCCCACTGAATTCAAAAGATCCTGGAATCTATGTTGCTACAGGGTTTAGAAAATGGGGAATGACCAATGGTACTGCTGCAGCAATGATTCTTAGGGATTATATTCTTGATAAAGAAAATGAATGGGCACCTGTATTTATGCCATCTCGATTCAAGCCAGGAGCATCTGCAGGAAAATTTGTTAAGGAAAACGCCAATGTTGCAAAGCACTTGATATCCAGCAAACTATCATCTGCAGAACATTTTGTAGACCTTGAGCCTGGTGAAGGAAAAGTTGTGGAGATAGACGGTGAAAAAGCAGGTGCATATAGAGATTTCCAAGGACAACTATACGTAGTGGACACCACTTGTACTCATATGGGTTGTGAGCTTTCTTGGAATACCGCTGAGCGTTCCTGGGATTGTCCTTGTCATGGATCCCGCTTTACCTATGAAGGAAAAGTCATAGAAGGTCCTGCCCAAAAGCCTTTAAACACAATAGAAGTGAAAGGCAGTGTTAAATAAGGTAAGTAATAAGCAGTAAGTAAATTATAAAATAAAAAAGGAGCCCCGATGTTTTTATGACAAAGGGGCATCCTTTTAAGTTGCGATTATTTATAGCAAAATCATATTGGCGTCTTGACAACGTTGATGCATTTCATCAGGCCATACTGAGGATTGCACCTCGCCGATATGAGCTTTATTAAGTAGAAACATACATATTCTAGATTGTCCTATACCGCCTCCAATGGTGTATGGTAGCCGACCATTTAAGAGTTCACTATGAAACATCAAATCTTTTCTATCTTCACAATTAGCAAGTTTAAGTTGCTTTTTCAATGCTTCCTCATCAACTCGAATACCCATTGACGATACTTCAAAGGCTCTTTCTAAAATCGGAAACCAGAAAATTATATCACCATTTAACTCCCAATCGTCATAGTCTGGTGCTCTTCCGTCATGGGACTCACCAGAACGAAGCTTACCACCTATTTTCATGATAAACACTGCCTTATGCTCCTTTGAAATAGCATCTTCTCTTTCCTTGGAACTAAAGCCAGGGTATTTATCCTCCAACTCCTGGGAAGTTATGAAAGTGATTTCATCGGGTAGATAGGACTCCAGCTGAGGATATCTTTTAAGTAAAAAATTTTCCGAGTCTTTAAACACCTTGTAGATACTATTGACTACATTTCGCAAAGTTTCCTCATTTCTGTCTTCTTTAAGAATAATCTTTTCCCAGTCCCATTGGTCAACATATACTGAATGTAAGTTGCCTAGATCTTCATCCCTACGTATGGCGTTCATATCAGTATACAAGCCTTCTTGGGGTCCAAAGCCATAGCGCTTCAAGGCCATTCTTTTCCACTTAGCTAGAGAATGAACTATTTCCACTGGTTTGCCATCTATCCCTTTCACATCAAAGGATACTGGTCGCTCCACCCCACTAAGATTGTCATTCAAGCCGGATTCTGGCCTGACAAATAGAGGTGCTGATACTCGAATTAGATTTAACTCGCGAGCCAACCTATTTTCAAAAAAATCCTTAATTTGCTTGATAGCGATTACAGTATCACGTAAACCTAAGGGTGATTCATAGCCCTCTGGTATAATCAGTCCATTCACTTCTCCGTTCATCTAAAATACCTCCATAAAAATATGCTTTTTCTATTGTACTACAAATTTCACATAAGGGAAACAAAACTTTTGACAGTACTGTATATGGGTATTATAATGTTTCTAAGTGGTTATGGATACAGGTTACGGGTTGATTTGGCGATAGGCAATAGTCAATAAGCGATAGGCGATGGTAAGTGATGCGGGATAACAGTTAGCTTTTGGTGCTACTCACAACTCGTATCTCGTAACAAATAATAGCAGGGATGTGTAAAACATGGTGTTTGTATCAGATATAAGCAACTCCAGTATTACTCTTGCTCTCTTCGAGGCTGATGGGAAGCTTGCATTTAGATCAGATATATCATCCGACAGAAGGAAAAGCGAGGATGAGTACTTTATCCTACTCAATAGCATTTTCAACCTGTATAAAGCTGACCCGAACACCATTAAAGGAGCTATAATATCGTCAGTGGTACCCCCACTTACCAATGTATTTAGTAAAGCCATTGAGAGAATTATAGACTGTAAGCCTCTGTTTGTTGGCCCTGGAATCAAAACTGGTCTTGATATTAAAATTGATCACCACGCTCAGCTAGGTTCTGATTTGGTTGCCAACACAGTCGCAGCTTTGGCTTTATACAAAAAGCCTTTTACTATCATTGATATAGATGATACTGCTACTACCTTTACTGCCGTTAACAAGGCAGGAGAATTATGCGGTGTCATAATATTACCTGGTGTTCGTATTTCGCTGGATGCATTATCAGCTAGTGCGGCAGAACTTCCCTATATATCTCTTGTTTCACCAAAGTCTTTACTTGGTACTAATACAGTAGACTCTATGAATTCAGGAGTTATATATGGCTCAGCTTCTATGATTGATGGGCTTATCCACCGGCTCAGTGATGAATTTTCCATTACTGAAATGAATATCATCGCTACAGGAGGATTAGCAGATTACATCATCCCCTATTGTAGCCACGAAATAACTTATAACCCAGACTTGGTTCTCGAAGGCCTGTTCCTAATTTACAAGCGGAACCAGAAAAGAAATAAATCGATTTAAAAGCGTTTTTACGCTTTTATAAATAAAATGCATTGCACCCTGAAATAATAAGTAAGGGGCGATAGCAAAGGAGACATTCAAATGAACAATAATACTTCACCTCGAAC